>NZ_RQJK02000019.1:0-140210 GCF_022342325.2 Pseudomonas sp. AF32
TCAACCACTTGCGCTTTCGATCTCTCGTTAGCGGGAGGCGAATTCTACAGCGTTAGTCGCTGCTGTCAACACCTCTTTTTTGCCGCTTTCGACCGAGAAGATCGAACCGTCAACTGAGCCCAAGAACGGCTCTAGCGACTCCTTCCGTGCTTCGATGACCTGAAGCCCCGCTTCACCGAAACTTACTTAACTCATTGAATTTCAAGAAGTTTTCCGTTTCGACTGCGCCGGAAGTGGGGCGAATTATAGAGACTCAGAATCTGCCGTCAACCCTTAATTTTACTTTTCTATCAATAAGTTGCGTTATCGGGGAGAACCTCTCCTCCGCGCCGCCTCTATATAGACAGAACGACTCAAAGAACTCCTGCCTCCCCAAGCGCCATCAATGCAGCCTCATCCAACCCCAACACGCGTTGCAGGACCCCAACCGTATGCTCCCCCAGTAAAGGTGGCGCGCTGCGATATTCCACTGGCGTCTCGGACAGTCTGATCGGGCTCGCCACCTGCGGCACTTTACCGGCCAGAACATGAGGCAGCTCAAGCGCCAACCCACGGGCCTGTACTTGTGGATCGGCAAACACTTGGGCCAGATCATTGATAGGCCCGCACGGCACCCCCGCCTGTTCCAACAGAGCAACCCATTCGGCCGTCGTCTTGAATACCGTCGCTTGGCGAATCAACGGAATCAATACCGACCGGTTCGCAACCCGTTGTTTGTTCGTCGCGAAACGAGCGTCATCCGCCCACTGCGGCTGACCCGCCACCTCGGCAAACTTGCGGAACTGTCCATCATTGCCCACGGTAAGGATGAAGTTACCGTCAGCCGTAGGAAAATCCTGATAAGGCACGATGTTCGGATGAGCATTGCCCAGCCGCTTCGGCGCGACGCCTGTAGTCAGATAGTTCATCGCCTGGTTAGCCAGGCAAGCCACCTGGACATCCAGCAAGGCCATGTCGATATGCTGTCCGCCACCGGCATGATCACGATGAGCCAGCGCTGCCAGGATGGCGACGCTCGAATATAACCCTGTAAGGATGTCCGTCAGCGCGACCCCGACCTTCACCGGTCCCGCCCCCTCATCGCCTTCAGGTCGCCCGGTAAGACTCATCAGCCCACCGAGCCCCTGGATCATGAAGTCATACCCGGCACGCTTGGCATAAGGGCCCGTTTGGCCGAACCCGGTGATCGAGCAATAAATCAACTGCGGGTTGATTACTTTCAGAGAGTCATAGTCCAGGCCATACGCCGCCAGCCCGCCCACCTTGAAGTTCTCGATCAGGATGTCGGACTTGGCCGCCAGCTCTCGCACCAATCTTTGCCCTTCGGGTCGCGTGAAGTCGATGGTGACCGATTGCTTGTTGCGGTTGGCCGACAGGTAATAAGCCGCCTCAGTGGTGTTCTCGCCGTCCGCGCCCTTCAGGAAGGGCGGCCCCCAGGCTCGCGTATCGTCGCCGTTGCCGGGACGCTCGACCTTGATGACCTCAGCCCCCAGGTCCGCCAGGATCTGCCCGGCCCAGGGCCCGGCCAAAACTCTGGATAAATCCAGTACCCGCAGGTGCGAAAGCGCGCCCATGACCGCCTCCTATTAATAGAACGCCTGGATACCGGTTTGGGCGCGCCCAAGAATCAGCGCATGAACGTCATGGGTCCCTTCATAAGTATTCACCACTTCCAGGTTGACCAAGTGGCGGGCAATACCGAACTCATCCGAGATACCGTTGCCGCCCAACATGTCCCGCGCCATACGGGCAATCTCCAAGGATTTGCCACAGGAGTTGCGCTTCATGATCGAGGTGATTTCCACCGCTGCCGTGCCTTCGTCTTTCATACGCCCAAGACGCAGACACCCCTGCAGCGCGAGGGTGATCTCGGTTTGCATGTCGGCCAACTTCTTTTGGATCAATTGGGTCGCCGCCAGCGGGCGGCCGAACTGCTGACGATCCAGGGTGTATTGGCGAGCGGTATGCCAGCAGAACTCGGCGGCACCCAACGCACCCCAGGAGATTCCGTACCGTGCGGAGTTCAAGCAGGTAAACGGACCTTTCAGGCCGCGCACATCCGGGAAAATGTTCTCTTCCGGAACGAAGACGTTGTCCATGACGATTTCGCCTGTGATCGAGGCACGCAGCCCAACCTTGCCATGGATAGCCGGCGCACTCAGCCCCTTCCACCCCTTCTCCAGCACAAAGCCACGGATATCACCAGCGTCGTCCTTGCCCCAGACGACAAATACATCGGCAATCGGACTGTTGGTGATCCACATCTTGCTACCCGTCAGGCTGTAGCCACCCTCAACTTTGCGCGCACGGGTAATCATCGCGCCCGGATCGGAACCATGGTTCGGCTCGGTCAGGCCGAAGCAACCAATCCACTCACCGGAGGCCAGCTTTGGCAGGTACTTTTGTTTCTGGGCCTCAGTTCCGAACTCGTTGATCGGCACCATGACCAATGAGGACTGCACGCTCATCATCGACCGATAGCCAGAGTCGACGCGCTCCACCTCACGGGCAATCAGGCCGTAACTGACGTAGTTCAAGCCGCTGCCACCGTATTGCTCGGGAATGGTCGCGCCGAGGAGACCTACTTCACCCATTTCACGGAAGATCGCCGGATCGGTTTTTTCATGGCGGAACGCTTCCAGTACTCGCGGCGCGAGCTTCTGCTGGGCGAACTGCTCAGCAGTGTCGCGGATCATGCGCTCTTCTTCGGTGAGCTGCTGGTCCAGCAGCAATGGATCGATCCAGTTGAAGCTCGCTTTACCGGCCATGAAAAATTCCTCGTCAATCGGATGAAAAAACGTGGATTGATCCTAGGCGCGGTTTCCTACGAGGGCAAACGAGGATTCCGCATAGTGTTGTGCTAATTTCTCACTCCGTAAACGCCATATACCCCGTTTATGCAGATGATCAGTGAGGTGCCTGTACATGCGTCGAAAGATTCCCAGCACTGCGGCCCTGGTCAGCTTCGAGGCGGCCGCACGCCATGAGAGCTTCACCAAGGCCGCACAGGAGCTGTCCCTCACCCAAGGCGCCATCTGCCGACAGATTGCCAGCCTGGAGGACTTCCTCAGCGTGGAGCTGTTCCGACGCTCACGGCGTGGCGTCAAACTGACCGAAGCAGGTCTTTCCTATAGTCGCCGCGTTGCCACCCAACTGGACGCCGTCGAGCGCGACACACTTTCAGTCATGGGTCACACCGGCGCTAACGTGATCGAGCTGGCGGTGGTGCCTACCTTCGGCACCCAGTGGTTACTGCCGCGCCTGAAGGACTTCCAGCAGCAACATCCGGAAGTCACCGTCAACCTGACCAACCGCACCCGGCCATTCCTGTTCGCGGATACGGAATTTGACGCTGCCATTTACTTTGGCGATGCGGACTGGTCCGGCACCGAATCCCACAAGCTCATGGGCGAAAATCCGATGCCGGTCTGCAGCCCGTCCTTATTGAATAATCAAAGCCACCTGACAGCGGATGCGATCGCCGAATTGCCGCTGCTTCAGCAAACCACTCGCCCGTACGCCTGGCGCCAATGGTTCAACGCCCAACATCTCAATGTGGCTCGCGACCTGACAGGCCCACGCTATGAACTATTCTCCATGCTTGCCCAAGCGGCCATGCATGACATGGGAATCGCCTTGATTCCGCCTTTTCTGATCCAGCGCGAGCTGGCAGAAAAAAGATTGGTGGTCGCCAACCGGAACGCGCTGTCGAGCATCAAGGCTTACTACCTGATGATTCCCGAACGAAAGGTGGAATCCGCGTCTCTTCGAGCTTTCCGCGATTGGTTGATCAAACAGGCAAATGGCTATGATCTTGATAAATAAGGAAAAGCTATATAACCGACTCCGGTAGTAAGCTAACCAAAAGCGCTACAGATATAAGTTTTTGTCGCATACAGTCAATCTGTTATGAAATCGGTACAGTAGTCTCAGAACCGTTCAAATACGTGGCTTTGAGCCATATCGTGCAAGCCATGGCAGCTTATTCACGCAGCCGATGTGAATTTTTATCGATTTGCGCTTTAAGCCTTGAAATGCACGGTCTGCAAGGGATCAGGCCTGACAGTTGCGACATTCGGTCACAGGGTGACTTGTAGTTAATTTTCCGTCACACGTCATAATCCCTTGAAGGGTCGAAATTTCGCCTGCAAAATGCCGCGCCCCGCCTGATTCGGCGGGATCGTGCTGATCCGCCGCCCCAGCCGCGCCATCCGAAGTGCCTGGGTTTACTCAATAAGATCACGCAGGAGATTTGACGTGCACATTGGTGTTCCTCTCGAAACCCAGACGGGTGAAACACGGGTTGCTGCTACCCCGGAAACCATCAAGAAGCTGATCGGCCAGGGTCATAAAGTCACTGTTCAAAGCGGCGCCGGCATCAAGGCCAGCGTTATCGACAGTGCCTATGAAGCGGCAGGCGCGACCATTGGCAGCGCCAGTGACGCGTTCGGAGCCGAGTTGATCCTCAAGGTGGTCGCGCCCAACGACAGCGAGTTGGCGCTGATCAAGAGCGGCACCGTCCTGGTGGGCATGCTCAATCCGTTCAACAACGAAATCATCGCCAAGATGGCCGAACGCGGCATTACAGCGTTCGCCCTCGAAGCCGCGCCACGTACTTCCCGGGCCCAGAGCCTGGATGTGCTGTCCTCCCAAGCCAACATTGCCGGCTACAAGGCGGTGCTGCTGGCAGCTCACTACTATCCACGCTTCATGCCGATGCTGATGACGGCCGCCGGCACCGTGAAAGCGGCGCGCGTGCTGATTCTTGGTGCCGGCGTGGCCGGATTGCAGGCGATTGCGACAGCCAAGCGTCTGGGCGCGGTGATCGAGGCGTCGGACGTGCGTCCGGCGGTGAAGGAACAAATCGAATCCCTCGGCGCCAAGTTCGTCGACGTGCCTTATGAAACCGATGAAGAGCGTGAATGCGCAGTCGGCGTCGGCGGCTACGCCCGTCCAATGCCGGCGAGCTGGATGCAGCGCCAGGCCCAGGCCGTGCATGAGCGCGCCAAGCAGGCTGATATCGTCATCACCACGGCACTGATTCCGGGCCGCAAGGCGCCGACCCTGCTCAGCGCGGAAACCGTCGCGCAAATGAAGCCCGGCTCGGTGGTGATCGACCTCGCAGCAGCCCAGGGCGGTAACTGCCCGCTAACCGTGGCCGATCAGGTGGTGGTCGAAAACGGCGTGACCATCGTCGGCCCGACCAACCTGGCCGGTGAAGTCGCCGCCGATGCTTCGGCGCTGTACGCCCGTAACCTGCTGGACTTCCTGAAGCTGGTCTTCACCAAGGAAGGTCAGTTCGACGTGAACCTGGAAGACGACATCGTCGCCGCGTGCCTGATGTGCCGCGACGGCCAGGTCATCCGCAAAAACGCCTAAGCAGGGATTCAGACAATGGAAGAGCTTATCTCCCCCGGTATCTACAACCTGATCATCTTTGTACTGGCGATTTATGTCGGTTACCACGTGGTCTGGAACGTGACACCCGCTTTGCACACGCCATTGATGGCGGTGACCAACGCCATTTCGGCGATCGTGATTGTCGGTGCCATGCTCGCCGCCGCGCTGACCGTGACCCCACTGGGCAAGACCATGGGCACCCTCGCCGTGGCCCTGGCAGCGGTGAACGTCTTCGGTGGTTTCCTGGTCACGCGCCGGATGCTTGAAATGTTCAAGAAAAAAGCCCCGAAAGCAAAAGAAGAGGCGCCCAAGTAATGAGCATGAATCTGGTAACGACGCTCTACCTGATCGCGTCCGTTTGCTTCATCCAGGCCCTCAAAGGCCTGTCACACCCGACGACTTCTCGTCGCGGCAACCTGTTCGGCATGCTGGGCATGGCGCTGGCGGTGCTCACCACTGTCGGCCTCATCTATAAGCTGGGCGCTGAGCTGACCACCGCGGGCATCGGCTATGTCATTGTCGGCTTGCTGATCGGCGGCACTGCCGGTTCGATCATGGCCAAGCGTGTCGAGATGACCAAGATGCCGGAGCTGGTAGCGTTCATGCACAGCATGATCGGCCTGGCCGCAGTGTTCATCGCCATCGCCGCCGTGGTGGAGCCGCAGTCCCTGGGCATCGTCAAGCAACTGGGGGATTCGATTCCGGCCGGTAACCGCCTGGAGCTGTTCCTCGGTGCGGCCATCGGTGCAATCACCTTCTCCGGTTCGGTGATCGCCTTCGGCAAGTTGTCGGGCAAGTACAAGTTCCGCCTGTTCCAGGGCGCACCGGTACAGTTTGGTGGACAGCACAAGCTCAACCTGACCCTGGGCCTGGCGACGCTGGGCTTGGGTGTGACGTTCATGGTCACGGGCAACTTCGGTGCTTTCGCCCTGATGCTGGCCCTGGCGTTCGTTCTTGGCGTGCTGATCATCATCCCGATTGGCGGCGCCGACATGCCGGTGGTGGTGTCGATGCTCAACAGTTATTCGGGCTGGGCAGCGGCCGGTATCGGTTTCTCGCTGAACAACTCGATGCTGATCATTGCCGGCTCCCTGGTGGGTTCGAGCGGTGCGATCCTGTCCTACATCATGTGCAAGGCCATGAACCGTTCGTTCTTCAACGTACTGCTTGGTGGCTTCGGCAACAGCGCCGATGCGGGCGGACCGGCAGGTTCGAAAGAAGCGCGCCCGGTGAAATCCGGCTCGGCTGACGACGCGACCTTCCTGCTGACCAACGCCGACACCGTCATCATCGTTCCAGGCTATGGCCTGGCCGTGGCGCGGGCGCAGCATGCGTTGAAAGAGCTGACCGAGAAGCTGACCCACCATGGCGTGACCGTGAAGTACGCGATCCACCCGGTGGCCGGACGCATGCCCGGCCACATGAACGTGCTGCTGGCCGAGGCCGAAGTGCCTTACGACCAGGTGTTCGAAATGGAGGACATCAACTCCGAATTCGGCCAGGCCGACGTGGTGCTGGTGCTCGGCGCGAACGACGTGGTCAACCCGGCGGCGAAGAACGATCCGAAATCGCCGATTGCCGGCATGCCGATCCTCGAGGCCTTCAAGGCCAAGACCATCATCGTCAACAAACGCTCGATGGCCAGCGGCTACGCAGGCCTGGACAACGAGCTGTTCTACCTGGACAAGACCATGATGGTGTTCGGTGATGCCAAGAAGGTAATCGAGGACATGGTCAAAGCAGTGGAGTAAACCTGCTCGATTTACCCAGAACGCCCCGACTTGTCGGGGCGTTTTGATTTGTATCAAGCCCCCCCTGTTACCGATCCGGTAATAATGTTTTGCCTGAAACGCCCGTAATAGACGCCTCAAATGCGACTTTTGTAGCGGGACGGGCGAGGAGTGAATTCACTAGACTGCGCATCCTGCTTCCAGCCCGAGATAGCCCTGTATGTACCAAGACCGCATCCGCCTGCCTTCGTTGTTGAACAAAGTGATGAGCGCTGCCGAAGCAGCCATGTTGATCCAGGACGGCATGACCGTTGGCATGAGCGGCTTCACTCGCGCCGGCGAAGCGAAAGCGGTGCCCCACGCCCTGGCCGAACGGGCCAAGGTCACGCCGTTGCAAATCAGCCTGATGACGGGCGCGAGCCTGGGTAACGACCTCGACAAGGAGCTCACCGAAGCTGGCGTGCTCGCACGGCGCATGCCTTTTCAGGTCGACAGCACGCTGCGCAAGGCAATCAATGCGGGCAAGGTCATGTTCATCGACCAACATCTTTCGGAAACAGTCGAACAACTGCGCAACGGTCAGCTCAAGCTACCTGACGTTGCGGTGATCGAAGCAGTGGCTATCACCGAACAGGGCCATATCGTGCCAACCACATCGGTGGGTAATTCGGCCAGTTTTGCGATCTTCGCCCGCCAAGTGATCGTCGAGATCAACCTGGCCCACAATCCGAATCTGGAAGGTCTGCACGACATCTATATTCCGACCTATCGCCCAACCCGCACACCGATCCCTCTGGTGAAGGTGGACGACCGCATCGGCAGTACCGCCATCCCGATCCCACCGGAAAAAATTGCGGCCATTGTCATCACCAACCAGGGCGACTCGCCGTCCACCGTCACGCCACCGGACAGCGACACCCAGGCCATTGCCGATCACCTGATCGATTTCTTCAAGCAGGAAGTGGCAGCCGGACGAATGACTAATAAGCTCGGTCCGTTACAAGCCGGCATCGGGAACATCGCCAATGCCGTGATGTGCGGGTTGATCGACTCACCGTTCGAGCAATTGACCATGTATTCCGAGGTGTTGCAGGACTCCACGTTCGACCTGATCGACGCCGGCAAGCTGAGCTTCGCCTCGGGCAGTTCCATCACGCTGTCGGATCGTCGCAACGCCGATGTGTTTGGAAATCTGGAAAAGTACAAGGACAAACTGGTCCTGCGTCCGCAGGAAATCTCCAACCATCCGGAAGTGGTGCGTCGTCTGGGCATCATTGGCATCAACACCGCGCTGGAGTTCGATCTCTACGGCAACGTCAACTCCACGCACGTCTGCGGCACCCGGATGATGAACGGCATCGGTGGCTCAGGGGACTTCGCGCGCAATGCGCACCTGGCGATTTTCGTCACAAAGTCGATTGCAAAGGGAGGGGCGATCTCCAGCGTCGTGCCGATGGTCAGCCATGTGGACCACACCGAGCATGACGTCGACATCCTCGTCACCGAAATCGGCCTGGCCGACCTGCGAGGCCTGGCGCCACGGGAGCGGGCGCGGGTGATCATCGACAATTGCGTGCACCCATCCTATCGCCAGCCTTTGAACGAGTACTTCAAGGCCGCGTGTGCCATGGGTGGACATACACCTCACATTCTGCGTGACGCACTGAGTTGGCACCTGAACCTGGAAGCAACCGGGCGCATGTTGGCGGTTTGATACAGCTGCAACACGGTTACCGCACCTACAGTTTTGATCATCCAGGCAAGCACGGCCTGTTTCGTCAAAAACTGTACTGCTGTACCGGTATTTTCCGTAGGACATTTCTTTCCCAGTGCCATCAAAGCGCGATAAATGCACCAAAACAGCGCAGACAGGTACAGTTGCCTCAATATGGACCAGTACACTGCGGTTTAACAGTTAACTGGTCACGCACAATACAGGTGAACTGTATCTACAGTGACTGGCCAAACGAGAGGATCATGGGCACCAGTTAAACCACTACCTGATCCCGCCACAAGCGGAAGGATGTCAACCATGGAACGTACACTCAGTTCCGAGCTGTTTTTCGAAGACAAAGCTGCAAAAAACCAGGCTTCCCTGCCTCTTCGCATTATCGCCAACCTGATGCTGTGGCAGCGCCGCATCGCCAGCCGCCATCAACTGGCTCGTCTGGATTCGCGCCTGCTGGCCGACGCCGGTATCAGCGAAGCACAGCGCTACGAAGAGCTGAGCAAGCCGTTCTGGCGCTAATTCAGCGTCGCTGGCCCTGACCCACCGGGTCCACCGCCAGCACCGAATTGAACAAGCAGAACCCGTCGCGGGAAACCGCGACGGGTTTTGTCGTTTCAGGGCGCCTGCTTTCAGAAAGCGCCGATATAACAGTTATAGAAGACGACAAAATCAACCAGTACAGTTTCCTTGAGGCGCCTCCAACTCACTTCATAAAGCTGTCTTCCTTCACGTTCTGACTTAATATCGGATGAACGTGGCGAAGCGAGTCGAGTACGCGTCTCCTCTTTCAGCTACCTGCACCGGCATCACCTCATACCCAAGGAGTTTCATCATGAACCGACTTCGTCTGCTCAGCGCCGCAACCCTGTTGGCCGTCGCCGCCCAAGCCAATGCCAGTAGCTTCATCGTCACCACCGATTCCATCGTAGGAGCGCTCAAGGCGACTTCCGACGTGACGTCCGATGCCACCTCGTCGCTGCGAGACAACAAAATCGTCCAGGCCGCCCGTGACGACGCCGCCAGCTTCGTGGCCAGTGAAGGTGCCATCCGTGGTGTGAAACTCGAAAGCGCCCTGGATTACATCCGCCAGCAGGCTCCCCAGTTGCAAGCCACTGACGCGCAACTGGCCCAAGCCATCCTGGTGATCTGATCCCAACATGAAACATCGGACACCCAATGGTGTTTCGATGTTTCAGCGCTGGCTCTGGCCCGCAGGTTTGCGCTAGCCTTTGGACTCGCCATCAACTGTCGAGTCCCATGCGTTTTCACTCCGATCTGTTCATCGCCGTTTTCTTCCTTGCCTCTTGCTGGTCCGTTCCAGCTCATGCCTTCGATGTGTCCACCCAGCAACTGGTTGCCAGTGGCTACGCCACGAGCATGGTGACCTCCGCGCCCTTCGACCATAAAATAGTCGCCGCCGCCCGCGACGACGCTGCGGCATTCGTTGCCAGTGACGGGCAATTGCGAGGTGCAAGGCTGGAGTCGGCCCTGGATTACCTGCGCCAGACCCGGCCAAAACTTCACGCCAGCGACCTTGAACTGGCACAGGCAATTCTCGTCCAATAGTTATCCCTATATTTCGGAGTCGTTCCATGCGTAGCCCGCTGATTGCTGCCGCCCTAGGCCTGTTGGTATTGGCCGATGTGGCCCAGGCACATACCCTGGTAGCCACCAGTAACATCATCGTTCGTGCTTCCCAGCGTTCGATCGATTTCACCTCCGATACCACCACGTCCATCCGTGATTCGAAGATCATTCGTGAAGCCCACGACGATGCGGCCAGCTTCGTTGCCAGCAATGGTGAAATCCGTGGCGCACATCTCGAAGCCGCTTTCGACACCTTGCGTACCCGCGTGCCGGAAGCTCGCGACGCCAGTGACCAGGTTCTCGCCGAAGCCATCCTCGCATTGTGAGGCGGCTCGCCGCCTGGCTGACCGCCGGGGTGATGCTGCTCATGGGCAGCACCGCCCAGGCCGGTTTGCAACTGCACCTCATCGATGAAGGCCTGAGCCCGGCACAACAGCAGGCCAGCCAGGCACTGCTCGATGAAGCCATGCAGGCCCTGCCACCGCGCTTCATCGAGCGACTGGATCGACGTATCGATGTCGGCTGGACCGACCAGATGCCGCCCAACGCCTACGGCCAGGCCTCGCTCGTGTCGGAACTCGATCTCAACCGCAACCTGCTGGACAGCCTCACCGACGGCAGCGCCGCCACACAGAAGACCCATCGCCCCCACGGCACCGTACGACGGGAACTGCTCGCCACGGTCCTGCACGAACTGACTCACATCTACGACCGCGCACGCCTGTGGCCAGACGCCGAACGCACACTGATCCAGCGGTGTACCCGGCGCAACGGCAGCGCGGGCTTGATCGGCCTCCCCGACGAGTGCCGAGGCCAGAACGACCGACGTTTCACTCTCAGCGACGATCCCCGCCTGCTGGACCTCGCCGGCTGGCCGCAATACGTCGGCCGTCGTGGAGAACGGGAACAGCATAACCGGCAGGTCGCCCGCAGCCCGGATCTTTACGAGACGAGCAGTCCGAAGGAGTTCGTTGCGGTCAACATGGAGTATTTCCTCCTCGATCCGAGCTACGCCTGCCGACGCCCCGCCCTGTATCGCTACTACCAGGAACATTTCGGTTGGGCTCCCGCCGCAAAGGACACTTGCGCCAAATCGTTCGCGTTCCTCAACGCCGGTAACGACTTCGCCAGGACGCCACTGGGCAAGGTCGATCCCGAGCGGGTCTATGCCATTGACTACTTGCTGGCCGAAGCCAACCAGAACTGGGTCAGCCGCTGGGGCCACAGCATGCTCCGGCTGGTGATCTGCGCGCCGGGCCGTCCTCGTGGACCGGATTGCCGGCTGGATCTGGATCAACACTTGGTGCTGTCCTATCGCGCCTTCGTGGGCGATGTGCAGTTGTCGAGTTGGGACGGACTGGTGGGCAAATACCCGTCGCGCCTGTTCGTCCTGCCACTGGCCCAAGTCATCGATGAATACACCAAGACCGAATTGCGCAGCCTGGCATCGGTGCCGTTGAACCTGTCGCGTACCGAGATCGAGGAAACGGTCGAACATGCCGCCGAGATGCACTGGAGCTACGACGGCAATTACTACTTCCTGTCCAATAACTGCGCGGTGGAAAGCCTGAAGCTGTTGCGCAGCGGCAGCAATAACGAGCAACTCAAGGGCCTCGACAGCATCATGCCCAACGGTTTGCTGGAGGTGCTCAAAGGGCGGGGCCTGGCGGATACCAGCGTGCTTGACGATCCCAAGGAAGCCTTGCGCCTGGGCTACCGCTTCGACTCATTCCGCGAGCGCTATCAGGCTATGTTCGAAGTCCTGAAAAAGCACCTGCCCATCAAGCAGCAAACGGTTGAGGACTGGCTCGCCCTGGACGCTGCAGAACGTCGCATCTGGTTCGAACAGGCAGACCTGCGCACCAGCGCGGCGTTGCTGCTGCTGGAACAGGCCAGCTATCGCCGGCAACTCCTGCTGGCTCAGGATGAAGTCAAGCAGCGTTACCTCGGTGCCCGTGAGCTTCAGAACGGCGGCATGGAAAGGGCCAACGCGACGCTGCAACAGATTCTCGTCAACAGCGGTTTCCTGAGCCGTCCCGCCGAGCTGCTGGGCAGCAGCGGTTACGGGTTGCCACAGCCTGGCGAATGGCAACGGCTGGAGTCGGAAAGCAGCCTGCGACAGAAACAGCTGCAAACCTTGACCGGTGATCTGGATAAGGAAGTCCGGGCGCTACTGGAGCCACGTCGCGCCGCTGAAATAGCCGCCAGCGAGGCCAACGTCAAAGAGATCGGCGAACACTTGCGCAAACTGCACAAGGCCGGCGGCGGATTGGAGCTGCCGTAAATGTATAAAGGGGTTCAGAACCTGGTTCTGAACCCCTTTTTCGTACAGCTTGATCAGATGCGAGCCTTGCGCACGCCCTCCGCCAAAGCGGAGCACAGGCTCAACACCCCGTCGATCGCCTGCGCTGGCGTGTCGGCACTGGCGATATGGTCGATCAACGCCGAGCCCACCACCACTCCGTCAGCCAACCGTGCAATTGCGGCAGCCTGCTCCGGCGTACGGATGCCGAAGCCGATGCTGATCGGCAGATCAGTATGGCGACGCAGACGCGCCACGGCTTCTTCCACATGCTCCAGCGTCGCGGCACCGGCGCCGGTCACACCCGCCACCGACACGTAGTACACAAAGCCCGAACTGCCATTGAGCACGGTCGGCAACCGCGCATCATCAGTGGTCGGAGTAGTCAGGCGAATGAAGTCCAGGCCGGCAGCCTGGGCCGGTTCGCACAGCTCGCTGTTGTGCTCGGGCGGCATGTCCACGACGATCAGGCCATCGACCCCAGCGTCCAGCGCCTCGCCAATGAAACGCTGCACGCCATACCGATGGATCGGGTTGAAGTACCCCATCAGCACCAGCGGTGTTTCGGTGTTGTCCTGGCGGAACTCGCGAACCATCTGCAGGGTTTTCGCCAGGTTTTGCCGCGCTCCCAGCGCACGAATGTTAGCCAACTGGATCGCCGGGCCGTCGGCCATCGGATCGGTAAACGGCATGCCCAGCTCGATCACATCGGCACCGGCCGCCGGCAGGCCCTTGAGAATCGCCAGCGAGGTGTCGTAGTCCGGGTCACCGGCAGTGACGAAGGTCACCAGGGCGGCGCGGTTCTGTTCCTTGAGTTCGGCAAAACGGGTTTGCAGGCGGCTCATCAGTGTTTCTCCTGCTGGGACTGTTCCATATGGTGCATCACGGTTTGCATGTCTTTGTCGCCACGGCCGGACAGGTTGACCACCATCAAATGGTCCTTCGGCAGGTTCGGGGCGCGTTTGAACACTTCTGCCAGGGCATGGGAGCTTTCCAGGGCAGGAATGATCCCCTCCAGGCGGCAGCATTTATGGAACGCATCCAAGGCTTCGGCATCGGTGATCGAGGTGTACTGGACGCGGCCGATGTCATGCAACCAGGCGTGTTCCGGGCCGATGCCCGGATAGTCGAGGCCGGCGGAAATCGAATGGGCGTCGATGATCTGGCCATCTTCGTCCTGCAACAGGAAGGTACGGTTGCCGTGTAACACCCCGGGCACACCGCCGTTCAGGCTGGCGGCGTGCTTGCCGGTCTCGATGCCGTAGCCCGCCGCTTCGACGCCAATGATTTCAACGCTCTTGTCATCGAGGAACGGGTGGAACAGCCCCATGGCGTTGGAACCGCCGCCGATGCAGGCCACCAGGCTATCGGGCAGGCGACCTTCCTGGGCTTGCAATTGATCGCGGGTTTCCTTGCCGATAACGGCCTGGAAATCGCGGACCATGGCCGGGTACGGATGCGGGCCGGCCACGGTGCCAATCAGGTAAAACGTGCTATCGACGTTGGTAACCCAGTCACGCAGGGCCTCGTTCATCGCATCCTTCAGGGTGCCGGTACCGGCGACCACCGGGATCACTTCGGCACCCAGCAGCTTCATGCGGAACACGTTGGCCTGCTGGCGCTCGATATCGGTGGTGCCCATGTAGATCACGCATTCCAGGCCAAAACGCGCGGCCACGGTGGCGGTCGCCACGCCGTGCATACCGGCGCCGGTCTCGGCGATGATGCGTTTCTTGCCCATGCGCCGCGCCAGCAGGATCTGACCGATGCAGTTGTTGATCTTGTGGGCGCCGGTGTGGTTCAGCTCCTCGCGCTTGAGGTAAATCTTGGCACCGCCGCAGTACTCGGTCAGGCGCTCGGCGTAATAGAGCGGGCTTGGGCGACCGACGTAGTCACGCTGGAAGTAGGCAAGCTCTTCGATGAAGGCCGGATCTTCCTTCGCCACCTCATATTCACGGGCCAGATCGAGAATCAACGGCATCAGGGTTTCGGCCACATAGCGGCCACCGAATGCACCGAACAGGCCGTTGGCGTCAGGGCCGCTGCGCAGATTGAAGGGGGTCGTAGACTGGGTCATCGGGCGCTCCAGGCAAATGCTCACAAGGACAATGAAGGTCACTCTACCCCTGACATCCGCCCCTGAAAACCGATAAGATCGCCACAACCTGTCAGGAAAACTCACACATTCGATGAGCCACGACCTTCCTCCGCTTAACGCCCTGCGCGCCTTCGAAGCGACCGCCCGCCTGAACAGCGTAAGCCAGGCGGCGGAGCAACTGCATGTCACCCACGGTGCCGTCAGCCGTCAACTGAAGGTGCTCGAGGATCACCTGGGCGTCAGTTTGTTCGCCAAGGACGGTCGCGGCCTTAAACTCACAGATGCCGGCTTGCGCCTGCGTGATGCCAGCGCCGAGGCTTTCGATCGGTTACGCAGCGTTTGCGCGGAGCTGAGCCAAAGCACGGCTGACTCGCCGTTCGTGCTGGGCTGCTCGGGCAGCCTGCTGGCACGCTGGTTCATTCCGCGCCTGGGCCGGCTCAATGCGGATCTGCCGGACCTGCGCCTGCACCTGTCCGCCGGAGAGGGCGACCTTGATCCCAGACGACCGGGGCTGGACGCGCTGCTGGTGTTTGCCGAGCCTCCGTGGCCGGCGGATATGCAAGTGTATGAGCTGGTCGGCGAGCGGATCGGTCCGGTCATGAGCCCGCGTTATGCCGGATTCGTCCATCTGAAAAGCGCACCAGCCGGTGCGTTGCTGGGGGAACCACTGCTGCACACCACGTCCCGCCCCCAAGCGTGGCCGACCTGGGCACGGCAAAACAACCTCGATCCCCAGGGACTGAAGTTAGGCCAGGGCTTTGAGCATTTATATTATTTACTGGAGGCCGCTGTCGCAGGGTTGGGTGTGGCCATCGCCCCCGAGCCATTGGTGGCAGAAGACCTGCGCGCCGGCCGCCTGGTCGCGCCTTGGGGCTTCGATGAAACCCCGGCGCGACTGGCGTTGTGGCTACCCAAGCGCGCCGCGGACGGCCGCGCCCGGCAACTGGCCCAATGGCTCAGGCACGAGCTGGGCCAGCCGACTCAGTGACCGCGTTTGCACAGCAAATAGGCAGCCAGCAAACCGATGGCGCCCACCGCCACGCCCGCGGTGGTCCACGGGTGTTCCTGAGCGTAGTCGCGGGTGGCAAGCCCGGTTTCGCGGGTTTTCACCTTGACCTCTTCATACGCGTCGCTGAGCAGATGCCGGGAATGTTTCAGTGCGTTCTCGGCATTGGCCTTCAGCGCCTTGAGGGTCTTACGCGACTCGTCCGACGTGTCATCCTTCAGGGTTTCCAACGACTTGAGCAGATTCTCGATCTCCGCTTCCATGCTTTGCAACGAGGCTTTACGTAACGAAGTGCTTGCCATGGTGGCTCTCTCCTGCAGTGGTTGAGTGCGTGTGAAAGTTGGGACTCCAGCCGTTTGTGAAAGTGCAGTAAATCTGAACTTTCACAGCGTAAACGGCGACACACGTAAGGCGAACAATCGCTGCTAGGCTGTTCAGACAACCTAAAGGAGAAACGTCATGAGTGATCACCACACGTACAAGAAGGTCGAGCTGGTCGGCTCATCTCCCACCAGCATCGAAGACGCCATCAACAATGCCCTGGCCGAGGCCAGCAAAAGCCTCAAGCATCTGGAATGGTTTGAAGTCACCGAAACCCGTGGGCACATCGAGAATGGCCGGGCGGCGCACTTCCAAGTGACCCTCAAAGTCGGATTCCGGATCGCAAACAGCTGATCGCGATGAACTTGCTCGCTGGCGGAGTGCCATAGGGAATGGCGATGCGCTATTGTCTGCGCGTCACGATTGTCCATACCTGCCTTATTCGATCCGACCAAGGAGTGCGAGCGATGAAAAAGTTGATGGTAGCCCTGGGCTTGTTGAGCCTGGCGGGCGGTGCATTTGCGGCCGGCAAGCCTTGCGAAGAACTGAAAAGTGAAATTGCGGCGAAACTGGATGACAAGGGCGTGTCGGGTTATACGCTGGAAATCGTCGATAAAGGCGCGGCGGCTGATGGAAAGATCGTCGGCAGTTGCGAGGGCGGTACGAAGGAAATCGTTTACAAGAAGTGATGCCCCAGAAACGAAAAAGCCGACGCATGCGTCGGCTTTTTCATGGGCGCGATTCAGCCTTTCATGACCTGCGCCAGCAGTTCATAAGAGCGCAGGCGATCCGTATGCTCATACAGATCGCTGGTAAAAATCAGCTCATCGGCCTGGGTCTGTTCGACCAACACTTCGAGCCTGGCGCGGATTTTCTGCGGGCCACCCACCATCGCCAGCCCCAGGAAGTCACCCACCGCGTCTTTCTCGTGGGGGAGCCAGAGGCCATTCATGGTTTCGACCGGCGGACGTTGCACCAGGCTCTGGCCACGGATCAACGCCAGGATCCGCTGGTACACCGAAGTCGCCAGATAATCGGCCTGCTCGTCCGTGTCCGCTGCCACCAGCGGCACCCCGAGCATCACGTAAGGCTTGTCGAGTACCGCCGACGGTTGGAAGTGATTTCGATAAATGCGGATCGCCTCGTGCATGTAGCGCGGGGCGAAATGGGAGGCGAAAGCGTAGGGCAAACCCCGCTCACCGGCCAGTCGCGCGCTGAACAGGCTTGAGCCCAGCAGCCACACCGGCACGTTGGTGCCGGTGCCGGGCATGGCGATGATGCGCTGGTCTGGGGTACGCGGGCCGAGGTAACGCATCAGTTCGGCCACGTCCTCGGGGAAGTCGTCCGCGCTGCCTGAGCGCTCGCGACGCAAGGCCCGGGCGGTCATCTGGTCGGACCCGGGAGCCCGCCCCAGTCCCAGGTCAATCCGGCCTGGATAAAGGCTTTCCAGGGTGCCGAACTGTTCGGCGATCACCAACGGCGCATGGTTGGGCAACATCACGCCCCCGGAGCCAACGCGAATGGTCGACGTGCCCCCCGCCAAATAACTGAGCAACACTGCCGTCGCGGAACTGGCGATGCCATCCATGTTGTGGTGCTCGGCCACCCAGAAGCGGGTGTAGCCATACTTCTCCACGTGTTGCGCCAAGTCCAGCGAGTTGCGCAGGGACCGGGCGGCGTCGCCGTCCTCGCGTACGGGCACAAGGTCGAGGGTCGAAAATTTCACGTCGGACAGCTGTTTCATCGGCTGGGATCTCCAACGGCATTCCGGGCTTTTCCTACGGGCAAAAGCCTGCCGTTTCTATGGGTGTGTTCCATGCAATGTGGGCATATACCCGAGTTTCAATGGCTGCGTCGAATTTTCCTACTAAATTCGTCAGCTAATCGACAGGATGAACTTTATTTGCCGGTCTATCCTCACAACCCTGACAGCAGAAAACACCCAGGCGCGAATGCCTCGCGCCGGCTCTTGAGGAGGAAGACATGGCTATCGTCAAGAAAGCATCGGCTCACTGGGAAGGTGACCTGAAAACCGGCATCGGCTCCATCTCGACGGAAACCGGCGTGCTGCGCGAAGCGCCTTACGGCTTCAAGGCGCGCTTTGAAGGTGGCCGGGGCACCAACCCGGAAGAACTGATTGGCGCGGCCCATGCGGGCTGCTTTTCCATGGCATTTTCGATGATCCTCGGCGAGGCCGGACTCAAGGCCGAACGTATCGACACCCATGCCGAAGTGACTTTGGATCAGGTCGATGGCGGCTTCGCGATAACAGCGGTCAAGCTGGTCATGAAGGCGAAGATTCCCGGCGCCACCCAAGCGCAATTCGAAGAACTGAGCCAAAAGGCCAAGGAAGGTTGCCCGGTTTCCAAGGTGTTGAATGCAAAAATCACTCTGGACGCCTCACTTGAAAGCTAATCCATGAGGAGGATCGCAGCCCCTCGCAAGCATGCCGGGGGCTGCGATTTACCCCTGTCACCCCGCCCCCCATTTATGGTCGAATGAAGCATGCAGTTTCAGCGCAAAGGCGTTGCGCGCTGTAAAGAGGAAGTCGAGCATGAAACGATTTGCCGTGATGGTCATGGGTTGCGCATTGGCTACATCGGCTCTCGCGGCGCCCAAATCCTGCGAGGAGCTGAAGCAGGAAATCGAAGCGAAGATTCAGGCCAACAACGTGTCGTCCTATACGCTGGAAATCGTCACCAATGACGAAGTCCACGACCAGAACATGGTGGTGGGCAGTTGCGAAAACGGCACGAAGAAAATCATCTACCAGAAGAACGACCGCTGAGGGCTAGGCTCTGTACGAAAAGTCTTGAGACGAAGGTCAGGCAGTTTTCAACGCAGCATGAACGAGTATCAAGGCTTTTCGTACAGAGCCTAAGGCAGGCAGTTGGCCCGACGATCCTCTGCAACGACTTCTCGCCTGGCGTTGTAGAGCCGGGCACTTGGTGTGAACGCGAGGTTGCGCGCTTCCAGCCGATAACGCTGGCCGGCCTGGAACTGATCGTAACGCACGAGCAGGTAGCACATCCGCTCTTGCGGCTCGGCTTGCATGCCCAGTCCACCACCGCTGATGACCTCGAAGTCAAAACGGACCTCCAGCTCATGGCTGCCGGGCGGAACCTGGAAGAATCGCCCGTCCCGCAAGCGCTGGCCGTCCAGGCTTTCAGCCATCAATACCTTGCCACCCGGCGCTGGCATAGCGAACTCTACCCAGGCCATGTTCGGGTCTGCCTCGGGTAACGGGCTTGTTGCACAGCCGCCCAGGGAGACGAAGGCAAGTATCAGCATGTTTAGGCGCATGGTGGTCTCCTGAAGCCAGGTCCTGAGCATAGCGCCGATCAGCTTTGCTGGCAGCCCGCCGGGGTCGCCAGACCCACTACTTTGCGCTGCTGGTCATAGAGCTTGGCCCATGGTCGGAACCCGATGTTGCCGGCCTGCAGCTGGTAGCGCTGGCCTGCGTTGAAGTCCTTGAACTTCACATTCAACCGGCAATCACGCCACAGCGGCTCGGCGTTCGGACCGATATTGCCGGGCTCTACGGCAAACTGGTAGCGCACCGTCAGTTCATGGCTGCCGGGTTGGACTTCGAAGTAACGTCGGTCAACGGAGGTCTTGTCATCGACCTCCAGCGCTTGCAGCGCCGTGTCCTGATGGTTTCCAAGGTCGATCCACGCTTGCGATGGATCAGGGTCAGGCAAACCGGCACAACCGGTCAGCAACAACAGGCCACTCGTCAGCATCAAGACGCGCATAGCGAAGCTCCGGGCAGGCGGGATAGTCTTGTAGGCAGACTTTTTCCCAAGGTGATTGCAATTGATCAGGCCGCATTCAAGCCATCGGTTACTCGACCGTGTTTTCCGGTTTTTGTTTCCAGGCCTGCTGCTTTTGTTACTCAACGGTTGTTCCAGCGCCGCTTACTACAGCCAACTGGTCGATGGCCAACTGCTGCTGAAGGCTCGGGAACCCATCGACCAGGTCATCGCCGACCCCGCCCGCGATCCCGAATTGCGGGCCCACCTGGCCCAGGCCCGCGAAGCTCGGACGTTCGCCAGCACCCACCTGCATCTGCCGGACAATAAAAGCTATCGCCTGTATGCGGACATCGGCCGACCGTTCGTGGTCTGGAATGTCTTCGCCACGCCGGAATTTTCCCTGGCAGCGCAAAACCATTGTTTCCCGATAGCAGGCTGTGTTGCCTATCGCGGCTATTACAGCCAGGGCGCGGCCCGTGGCGAGGCTGCGTTGCAGCGTTTGAAGGGCATGGACGTGGCGATCGGTGGTGTAGAGGCGTACTCGACCCTCGGCTGGTTCAACGACCCGATCCTCAGTTCGATGATGCATTGGGGCGACGAACGCCTGGCCACGCTGATTTTCCACGAACTGGCGCACCAGCGTTTCTACGTAAAGGACGACACGGAATTCAACGAGTCCTTCGCCACCTTCGTCGAACAGGAAGGCACCCGGCAATGGCGCGCCAGCCGCGGCCTGGCGCCGGATAACGGCTTACGGTGGCGTCAAAGCGAGCAGTTCATCCAACTTATCTTCGACACCCGCCAGCGTCTGGAACAGCTTTATGCCCAGCCCCTGCCGGCCGAACAGATGCGCCAACGCAAGGCCCTGGAATTCGAACGCCTGCGCGCCGATTATCGACAACTGCGCGATACCCAGTGGGCGGGCGACAAACGCTACGACGCCTGGGTCTATGCGCCCCTGAACAACGCGCGGTTGTTGCCGTTCGGTTTATATACCCGATGGGTGCCGGCGTTCACGGCGCTGTTCAAGCGGGAGGGCGGCGACTGGATTGCCTTTTATGCCGAGGTGGAGAAGCTTGGGAAGTTGCCGGTAGATGATCGTCAAAGAGCCTTGAAAGTGCTGACTGAATCAAAGGTTTCCGTCGATTGAACGAGCTTCATTGCGGGCAAGCCTTGCTCCCACACTGTGGGAGCAAGGCTTGCCCGCAATGAAGGTGTAACTAACCCCGCATAAACGCCTGATGCAACTCATCCACCGTCTGGAAGTGAAACGCAGGGTTCTCGGCGCTCAGCTCTTCGTAACTGCCAAACCCATACCCCACCGCCGCCGCAACCAGGCCATTGCTACGGGCGCCGATCAGGTCGTGTTTGCGGTCACCGATCATCAGGGTGTTCGCCGGGTCGAGCCCTTCTTCCGCTATCAAGTGGGCAATCAGCTCGACCTTGTTGGTGCGGGTGCCGTCCAGTTCGCTGCCGTAGATCACTTTGAAATGCCGGGCAAAGTCGAAGTGGCGGGCGATTTCCCGGGCGAAGACCCAGGGCTTGGAGGTGGCGATGTACAGTTGCCGCCCTTGACCAGCCAGGGTTTCCAGCAGCGGCATCACACCGTCGAAGACGCGGTTTTCATACAGCCCGGTGACTTTGAAGCGTTCGCGGTAGAAGTTCACCGCTTCCCAGGCCTTGGCTTCGTCGAAATCGTAGAACTGCATGAAGGCCTGCAACAGCGGCGGGCCGATGAAGTGTTCGAGGCGGGTGAGGTCGGGCTCGTCGATGCCCAGTTTGCTCAAGGCGAACTGGATCGAACGGGTGATGCCCTCGCGCGGGTCGGTGAGGGTGCCGTCGAGGTCGAAGAGGAGGGTTTGGTGGTGCATGCAGGCTCCAGAAAAATTTGACGGACTCAGATGCTTGTGTGGCGAGGGGATTTATCCCCGTTGGGGTGTGAAGCAGCCCCCTGAGGCGTGTCAGCTTGGATCGTTTTCAGCCTGATCGGGGCTGCTGCGCAGCCCAGCGGGGATAAATCCCCTCGCCACAGGGTCTCGATCGGCCCTTAGGATTGTGGTTGGTCGTAACCTTCAGCCAAGTGCAAATCCTTGAGCTTCACGTAGTTCGCTGCGCTATAGGTGAAAAACACCCGCTCCTTGTCGGTCAGCGGTCGGGCCTGTTTCACGGGGCTGCCCACGTACAGAAAGCCGCTTTCCAAGCGTTTACCCGGCGGAACGAGACTGCCCGCACCGATGATCACGTCGTCCTCGACCACCGCGCCGTCCATGACAATGCTGCCCATGCCGATCAGCACCCGGCTGCCGACGGAGCAACCATGGAGCATGACCTTGTGGGCGATGGTCACGTCGTCGCCGATCAACAACGGGAAGCCATCGGGGTTGAACGGCCCGGCATGGGTGATGTGCAGCACGCTGCCATCCTGAACGCTGGTCCGCGCGCCGATGCGGATGCGGTGCATGTCGCCGCGGATGACTGTCAGCGGCCAGACGGAGCTGTCTTCGCCGATTTCAACGTCGCCGATCACCACTGCGGTGCTGTCGACGAAAGCGCCCCGGCCCAGCCGTGGCGTGTGGTTCTGGTACGTGCGAAGGGTCACGATAGGCTCTCTCTTTTCTACTGATAGTCGCTGCTAGCTGCGGTGAAGGTCGATTGTAATTAAGATGGGCCGATGTTTCTTCCAGCCAAGGTGCCCACCGTGAGCGTGAACAACCCTCTTTTGCAGCCCTACGACCTGCCGCCATTCTCGGCGATCCGTGCCGAGCACGTGCAACCGGCCATCGAACAGATCCTGGCTGACAACCGCGCCGCCATCGCTGAAATCCTCAAGACCCAGGGCAGCCAGCCTACCTGGGCCGGCCTGGTGCTGGCGATGGACGAACTCAATGATCGCCTGGGCGCCGCCTGGAGCCCGGTCAGCCACCTGAACGCCGTGCGCAACAGCCCGGAGCTGCGTGAGGCCTACGAGGCCTGCCTGCCGGCGCTGAGTGCCTACTCCACCGAGCTGGGCCAGAACCGCGAATTGTTCCAGGCTTTCGAAGCCCTGGCCAACAGCCCCGAAGCCGCCGGTTTCGACGTGGCGCAGAAAACCATCCTCGAGCACTCCTTGCGGGACTTCCGCCTGTCGGGCATCGATCTGCCGCCCGAGCAGCAGAAGCGCTACGCCGAAGTGCAGAGCAAACTGTCCGAGCTGGGCAGCCGCTTCTCCAATCAACTGCTGGACGCCACCCAGGCCTGGACCAAACACGTCACCGATGAAGCCGCCCTCGCCGGCCTGACCGATTCAGCCAAGGCGCAAATGGCCGCGGCCGCTCAGGCCAAGGGGCTGGACGGCTGGCTGATCAACTTGGAATTCCCCAGCTACTACGCGGTGATGACCTACGCCGAAGATCGCGCCCTGCGTGAAGAAGTCTACGCCGCCTATTGCACCCGTGCGTCTGATCAGGGCCCGAACGCTGGCCAGAACGACAACGGCCCGGTGATGGAGCAGATCCTCGATCTGCGCCAGGAACTGGCCGGGCTGCTGGGGTTCGCCAACTTCGCCGAACTGAGCCTGGCGACCAAAATGGCCGAGTCCAGCGATCAGGTCCTGAGCTTCCTGCGGGATCTGGCCAAGCGCAGCAAACCGTTCGCCGCCCAGGACCTCGAACAATTGAAGGCGTTTGCCGCCGAACAGGGCTGCCCGGACCTGCAAAGCTGGGACAGCGGTTTCTACGGCGAAAAACTGCGCCAGCAGCGCTACAGTGTCGCCCAGGAAGCCCTGCGGGCGTATTTCCCGATCGACAAGGTGCTGAGCGGCCTGTTCGCCATCGTGCAACGCCTGTACGGCATCGAAATCGCCGAACTGAAGGGCTTCGATAGCTGGCATCCGGACGTGCGCCTGTTCGAGATCAAGGAAAACGGCCAGCACGTCGGTCGTTTCTTCTTTGACCTGTATGCCCGCGCCAACAAGCGCGGCGGTGCCTGGATGGATGGCGCCCGTGACCGTCGACGCACTATCGATGGCGTGCTGCAAAGCCCGGTCGCCAACCTGGTCTGTAACTTCACCCCGGCCGACAGCGGTAAACCCGCGCTGTTGACCCACGACGAAGTCACCACCCTGTTTCACGAGTTCGGCCATGGCCTGCACCACCTGCTGACCCGCGTCGAACACGCCGGCGTGTCCGGCATCAACGGCGTGGCCTGGGACGCAGTGGAGCTGCCAAGCCAGTTCATGGAGAACTGGTGCTGGGAGCCGGAAGGCCTGGCGCTGATTTCCGGTCACTACGAAACCGGCGAACCGCTGCCCCAGGACCTGCTGGAAAAAATGCTCGCGGCGAAAAACTTCCAGTCCGGCCTGATGATGGTTCGTCAGCTGGAGTTCTCGCTGTTCGACTTCGAGCTGCACGCCACCCACGGCGACGGCCGCAGCGTGGCGCAAGTGCTCGAAGGCGTGCGCGACGAAGTCTCAGTGATGCGTCCGCCGGCCTACAACCGCTTCCCCAACAGCTTTGCCCACATTTTCGCCGGCGGGTACGCGGCGGGCTACTACAGCTACAAGTGGGCGGAAGTGCTATCGGCCGATGCATTCTCGAAATTCGAAGAAGATGGCGTGCTCAATGCCGACACCGGCCGCGCCTTCCGCGAGGCAATCCTGGCCCGTGGCGGTTCCCAGGAGCCAATGGTGCTGTTCGTCGACTTCCGTGGCCGTGAGCCGTCGATTGACGCACTCTTGCGCCACAGCGGCCTGAGCGAGGACGCGGCAGCATGAGTGAGGGGCCTGTGATCACCAAGAAACGCTTTATCGCCGGGGCGGTCTGCCCGGCGTGCAGCGAGCCGGACAAGTTGATGATGTGGAATGAAGACGGCGTGCCGCATCGCGAGTGCGTCGCCTGCGGTTATTCCGACACGCTCAACGAACAAGGCCTGTCGGTGCCCAAGGAACTGGGCACCCGGGTCAATACCTCCGCGCCCAAAGTGCCGGACGCCAAGGTCCAGGCGGTGCAATTCTTCCCCAATCCCAAGTTGAAGAAAAAAACCGACTGAAATCGGCAGTATCACCTTCCGGGCCGCCCGGCCCGGAAGCGATATTTATATACCGCCCGCCTTGTCGCCTTCCTGCCCAGACTGATCCTCCAGTCCAGACAGGAAGCTACCCCATGCCCGACGATGATATCCCGCTGTTGCAGGCTTATGACTTGCCGCCCTTTGCACAGATCCAGGCCGAACATTGCCTGCCGGCACTCCAACGGATGCTTGCCGAAAGCCACGATCAGGTGGCCGCGATCATCAAGACTCAGACCCCCTTCCCCACCTGGGATGATCTGGTACTGGCCATGGATGAAATCCATGCCCGGCTGAAAGGTTTCGATTACCTGTTGGATTGCCTGAGTTCGACCCGGACAGACGAGGCCTGGACCCAGATCTCACTGGACTGTCACCAACGATTGCAGGATTTCCAGCAGTCGCTGGCCCGCAACTCCGATCTGTTTCGGCTCTACCAGCAGTTGGCAGGCAGCCAGATCGCCCGGCATTTCGAACCGGCGAGAAAACGTGTCCTGGAAAAAATCCTGCAACGTTTCCGCCGAAACGGTTTGAACGGGCTGCCCGAAGCAGTCCAGACAGACCTGAACGTCCTGCAGCGACGTATGCAAGGGGCTCGACACCTCTTTCTGGAGCACCTGCAGGCAGCCAACAAGGCCTGGAGCCAATCATTCGATGACGAGCGGCAATTGAGTGGCCTGCCGCCTCCCTTCAAACAGCAGATGGCCAACCAGGCACGGGAAGCGGGGCGTACGGGATGGTTGCTCACACTCAGTGACGAATCGTTCGGCATCGTGACAAGCTATGCCGACAATCGCCAATTGCGCGAGGACATCTACATTGCCTACAGCACCCGCGCCTCGGATCTAGGCCCCCATGCCCACCAGTTCGACAACGGCCCCGTACTCTGGCAATTGCTGCAGGATCGCCGGCGCTACGCCAGCTTGCTGGGCTACGCTGACTTCGCTCAAATGGCCATCGAACCGGACCAAGCCGAGTCCACCGCTCAGGTCATCGCCTTTTTGCAGGACCAGCTCCAACAGCATCAGGACGTTTTTACCCAGGACACGGAACAGCTGAAGGCGTTTGCCAGGCAGCAAGGTTTCAATGAACTTCGTCCCTGGGACTACCCCTACCTGACGGAAAAACTTCGCCAGCACGCGGCGGGGTTTTCAATGCAAGCAGCCAGTGCCTGGTTCCCCCTGGAATCCACCTTCTCCCAACTGCTGCTGATGACGAAAGAGCTGTTCGCCGTGGACCTCGTCGAACGCCGGGACGTCACGACCTGGCATCCAGACGTGCGGCTTTTCGAAGTCCGGGAACGGGGAGAAGTCATCGGTTACCTCTATTTCGACCCCTTCGAAGACGCCAGCGCAGGCGGCTACCCCAACACCACGGTCCTGCGAAACCGCCGCATCACCGCCGAAGGCCGGCCCCGTCACCCCATCGCCGCCCTTCACGCCTGGCTGCCACGCAGCGCCGATGCGAAACCCGTCCTGCTCAATCATCTGCAACTGCGCGTGCTGATGCATGAGTTTGGCCATTGCCTGCACCACCTGCTGAGCCGGGCGGAATATCGTGACGTGTCGGGGATCATGGAGTTGTCCGGCGATACGTCCGAGTTTGCCGGCGTGTTGTTCGAGCAATGGTGTTTTGCCAAAGAGTGCCTGGTTCGCCTGTCCAGGCATTACCAGACCGGCGAGCCGCTGCCTGACGAAACGGCCGAGCAGCTACTGGCCTTCGTCAATACCCAGGCCAGTTGGGAAACGGCCGCCGTCTTGCGCAACGCCCTGTTCGATATGGAATTGCACCGCAGCCACGGCGATGGTCGCACGGTCCAGCAAGTGTTCGATCAGGTCAGCGCGCAGATCGGGCACCTGCCCGTGGCCGGTTACGAACGCTGGCCCAACGCGCTGGACTACATGGTGACCGGCTATGCAGCCCGGATCTACGCCTACATTTGGTCGAAGGAACTGGCCTTGAACGCATTTGAGAGATTCAAGCGCGAGGGATTGTTCAACGCGGCCACCGGCCGGGCGCTGCGCGAAACGGTCTTCGGCCCGGGCGATTCGCGACCGCTGACCGAATCCATTGCAGCATTTTCAAACGCTCCGACGGTCATTGCCCGGGAGGCGTGAGGTGCGCGTCCAGACGATGGACGGTGGTGGTGGAATTGACCCAGCTCTTGAGCGAGCACAGTGCGAAGACACTGGTGCTGCAATCGCCATTGGCCAACGCTTCGCGGAGTTTCTTGACATCGGCGTGCATGACATAACGAATCCCGTCCCTGAAATGGTGACTGTCGCCGAAGCCTCCTCCGGTCATTTCGTTCAAGGCATCCTCCTTGCTCCAGCCCTGCACCACCACCCTGTACATGGCGGCCACCAGCCCGGTGCGATCGGAACCGTGCTTGCAATGCATCAGCACCGGCCCCTTGGCTTCAGCCGTCTCGATGGCGCGCAAGGCGCTCAGGATGTCGCTGTCGTCGACATGGTTGGTGCGATAGGGCAATTGCACCCGCTCGATGCCGGGGGTAGACAGCCATTGCGCATCCGAGTCCGGCAAAAAGGTGATGACGGTGCCGATCCGGAGTTTGCTCAGCAACGGCAAGGCGCCGCCATCCGGCAAGGAACTGCGGTACAGCGTTGGCGACATCTGATACAGGTCGTAATGCTTCTCCACGGGCTGGGCCCATTCGGCGGGCCGGGTTTCAGAGGCATCGGCGGCCTGGGCCGGGGAATCTGCCAGTGCAGCAAGCAAGGCCAGGCAGAGCAATGAACGTGAACAGTGTTTGAACATGCGCGGACGACCGGAACCTGGGGAATTCGAGAAGCCCAGTGTCGACTCGCTCCGGTTAAAAACCTGTCGGCGGGATGTCAAAGCGGCGTGAACGGTCTGGCCGGACTGCCGAATGGCACTGGCCTGAATCAGAGACAACGAATACTGTATGCACATACAGCCTTCGGAGCACATCCATGTCAGCCTCTCTTCCGCCTCGCGGTCGCGGCACTGCCGCCAACCCGCACAACCGCTTCGCCCCAAGTCGCTCGGTGGTCGAGGACGACGGCTGGTATCAGGAAGTACCGCCGACCCAGGGCACCGAAGTGCGCATCGAAACGGCAAAGACCATCATCACCCGCAATACCTCGCCGGACATCGGTTTCGACCGCTCGATCAACCCTTACCGAGGCTGCGAACACGGTTGCATTTACTGCTACGCGCGACCCAGCCACGCCTATTGGGACATGTCGCCGGGGCTGGATTTCGAGACGAAGCTGATCGCCAAGACCAATGCCGCCGATGTCCTGGAAGAACAGTTGTCCAGGCGCGGCTATCAATGCGCGCCGATTGCCCTGGGCGCCAATACCGATCCCTACCAGCCCATCGAACGCGAGCACGGGATTACCCGACAGATCCTCCAGGTGCTGCTGCGCTATCGTCATCCGGTGACGATCGTCACTAAAGGCTCGCTGATTCTGCGCGACCTGGATCTGCTGACCGAATTGGCGCAGCAGCGCCTGGTCAGGGTCATGATCAGCCTGACCACCCTGGACGATGAGCTCAAGCGCATTCTCGAACCGCGCGCGGCGGCGCCCAAGGCGCGGTTACGGGCAATCCGGGTGATGCGCGAGGCGGGCATTGCGGTGGGGGTGCTGTGTTCACCGATGATTCCGATGATCAACGACAGCGAGATCGAAAGTCTGCTGACCGAAGCCCATGCCGCCGGAGCGCAAAGCGCCTCCTATATCATGCTGCGGCTGCCGCTGGAGGTCGCCCCGCTGTTCGAAGAGTGGTTGCAGGTCCATTACCCGCAGCGCGCCGCCCACGTCCTGAGCCTGGTTCGCCAGAGCCGTGGCGGCGAGCTCTATGACAGCCGGTTCGGTACGCGAATGCGCGGCGAAGGGCCGTTCGCCGATCTACTGGCGCAGCGGTTCACCAAGGCCCTCAAGCGCCTCGGGCTCGAGCGACGCGGCGGTTACGATCTCGATTGCGATGCCTTTTGTCCGCCGGGCCGACAGATGTCGTTGATTTGATTAAAGTTGACCTTGTGACATGGGCCCGAGATGATCGCACCTGTACTTTAGGCCATGCCTGGAATCGTTGTTCTAGAGCCATCGATTCAGTTTGAGTTAAGTTTCGGCCGCTACCTTGTTCATCGAGTGACTGACGGGTCGAACCCTTCGACCTGGATGTTTTTTAACCAGCCACTGGCGTTATGAGGATGAATCATGAGTGACAAGGATAAACAGCCGTTGGCTGCGTCGGCTTCAGCCCAACCGGAGGCGGAAACCGCCGATGCAGCGCTGCAGCATATTGTTGACGGCTTTTTGCATTTCCATCACGAGATCTTTCCGCAGCAGGAAGAGCTCTTCAAGAAACTCGCCACTGCCCAGAAGCCCCGGGCAATGTTCATCACCTGCGCCGATTCGCGCATCGTGCCCGAGCTGATTACCCACAGCTCACCAGGCGACCTGTTCGTGACCCGCAACGTGGGCAACGTCGTACCACCCTACGGACAGATGAACGGGGGTGTTTCCACCGCCATCGAATACGCCGTACTGGCCCTCGGCGTGCAGCACATCATTGTCTGCGGCCACTCCGATTGCGGCGCCATGCGCGCAGTGCTCAACCCCGACACCCTGGAAAAAATGCCCACGGTCAAGGCCTGGCTACGCCACGCCGAAGTGGCCAAGACCATGGTCCACGACAATTGCCCGTGCGGCGATGAAAAACAGACCATGCCCATCCTCACCGAAGAGAACGTGATCGCGCAGCTGCACCACTTGCGAACGCACCCTTCGGTGGCCTCTCGCATGGCCAGCGGCCAGTTGTTCATCCATGGCTGGGTGTACAACATCGAGACCAGCGAGATCAAAGCCTTCGACGCGGACCGGAACTGTTTCCTGCCGCTCGATGGCAGCCATCCGATCCCGGTGGCGACGCCCAAAGCGCGCTTCTAACCGCTCCTAAACATCTGCGTGGTACAAGTCCAGTCTGCTTTCGAGCGGCCTGGCCTTGCCATGCCTGAAGAATCTCGGGAGAGTCGCCATGCGTGCTGCTCAATTGAAAGCTGTTCTGCCACGGGAGCTGCTGGCTTCGGTGGTTGTGTTTCTGGTGGCGTTGCCATTGTGCATGGGCATCGCCATCGCGTCCGGCCTGCCGCCGGCCAAGGGTTTGATCACCGGCATCGTCGGTGGCCTGGTGGTGGGTTTTCTCGCCGGCTCCAAGCTGCAAGTCAGCGGGCCAGCCGCTGGCTTGGCGGTGCTGGTCTTCGAGCTGGTACGCCAGCATGGCGTAGGGATGCTCGGGCCGATCCTGCTGCTGGCGGGTTTTCTGCAATTGTTGGCCGGGCGTTTTCGCCTGGGCTGCTGGTTCCGGGTCACCGCGCCGGCGGTGGTGTACGGGATGCTGGCGGGTATCGGCGTGCTGATCGTCTTGTCCCAGGTCCATGTGATGCTCGATGCGGCGCCCAAGCCGTCAGGGCTGGATAACCTGGCGGCGTTCCCTGGCGCAGTGTCCCAGGCATTGCCGTCGTTCGGCTGGCAGGCCGGTTTGCTCGGCTTGTCGACGATTGCAGTGATGTGGCTGTGGGAGAAGTTTCGCCCACACAGCCTGCGCTTCATCCCTGGCGCCTTGCTCGGCGTGGGCCTGGCAACCGTTGCCAGCCTGCTGCTGGCCTTGCAGGTCAAACGCGTGGAAGTCCCGGACAACCTCGCCGAGGCCATCGACTGGCTGCGCCCGGCGGACCTGCTGAACCTGGCGGACCCGAGCGTGCTGATCGCCGCTTTCGCCGTGGCCTTCATCGCCAGCGCGGAAACCCTGCTGTCGGCGGCCGCCGTGGACCGCATGCACAGCGGCGAACGCGCCGACTTCGACCGGGAACTGTCCGCGCAAGGTGTCGGCAACATGCTGTGCGGCTTGCTCGGCTCCCTGCCGATGACCGGCGTGATCGTGCGCAGCTCGGCCAACGTCCAGGCCGGCGCCACCACGCGCATGTCGACGATTTTCCACGGCCTGTGGCTGCTGCTCTTCGTGCTGATGCTGTCCAGCGTGCTGCAAAGCATTCCGGTGGCGAGCCTGGCGGGCGTATTGGTGTACACCGGCTTCAAACTGGTGGATATCAAGGCTTTCCGTAACCTGGGCCGTTATGGCCGGATGCCGATGTTCACTTACGCCGCGACGGCACTGGCGATCATCTTCACCGACCTGCTGACCGGTGTGCTGATCGGCTTCGGCCTGACCCTGGCAAAACTGGCCTGGAAAGCCTCGCGCTTGAAAATCAGCCTGGTCGACCTGCCTCAGCAAGGTGAAATGGAACTGCGACTGGTAGGCGCGGCCACCTTCCTCAAGGTTCCGGCGCTGACCCAGGTGCTGGACACCATCCCCCCAGGCGTCACGGTGCATGTACCGCTCAACAACCTGAGCTACATCGACCATTCGTGCCTGGAACTGCTGGAAGAATGGAGCCGGGCCAATGCCAGCAAGGGCTCGAAGCTGCTGATCGAATCGCGCGGGCTCAAGCGCCGGTTGGAAGGGCGGCTGCGCACAACGGTGGGGATTGGCGCGACAGCAGGATAATCCACGGTCCTGTGGGAGCGGGCTTGCTCGCGAAAGCGGAGTGTCAGCTACGAAAATGTTGGCTGACACTCCGCCTTCGCGAGCAAGCCCGCTCCCACAGGGTTTGGTGTTTGCCGCCATTTCCACAGGGTTTTAGTGTGCCTGGGATGGCTCAAGCCACCGGCTGTTCCAGCTCCAGGCCCACGCCCAGGCGGCGGGACATGCACGGCCAGCGCTTCCAGGCCTCGCCGGTTTGCGGGCTGCTGAGTTTCTCGCGGTAGGTTTCGACCGACTCCAACGCAAACGTCTCGTCATTGAGCATTTCATCGAAGGCGTGGTGCACCACTTCATCGAGCTGGTTGGCAAATTCCTCACCGATCAATTGATGGGCAATCAGGTTGGCGACCGTCATGTCCAGGGGGATCAGTGGCTGGCCGAAATGCTTGATGTACAGGTCGTTGACCTCTTCCACGAACCGGTGCGCCAGGTAGGCCTCGTCCAACAGGCTGTCGAGCCCGACATGGCCGTCCATGATCGAGGGCGGCTGGAGGAAATACTGCTCGGCAATTTTCAACACCGGCTTGATCTGCGACTCGATGCCCGCCTCCCGGGCGACCTCGTTGGCCGCGTCCAGCAAGTCAGGCACCTCATCGATGTAGGCAGAGACGAAACGCGTCAGGGCGTCGTTGGCATTGGCGTCCGGCAATTGGATCGCTCGGTGCAGGTTCGGCAACTGGGCTTGCAACTGACGGGTCAACTGGCCGGTCTCGGCCTCGTGTTGTTGGGCTTTTTGGATCTGCTCGCGCAATGCGGCGGTGTTCATGAAAACTCCAGGAAACGAAAGGCAATGAAATAGGGAAGACATAACTTAGCTGGCGCAAAAACACGCCTAAGACCTATTTGTCATAAATCCTTCTTCCTTGATGCTTGAGCGTTATATCGGTTTGCCATCACTCAGGCTGCATCCTTCTCCATTCGTGGGCTTGAGCGCAAGTCCCGGTCTGTTTCAGGCGATTTACGTCATCGCGTTGCGAGGTTGAAGTCGCTGTCTATACTCGGGTTGGAATGGAGTTAGCTGATGAACCCGATGTAAGGCAGCAAGGCACGGCGGTTTGAGTTCGTAGTCTGGTGTAGCCGCTCCCTTGCCGCAGGCGTTAGGCCTACGGGATAACAAGAACGATAAGGGGAACCCGCAATGATGCGACATCCACATGTATGGATGGGCCTCCTGTTGTGTTCGATTTTCAGCCAGGCGCAAGCCGCCTGGACTGTGAATATGGCGCCTGGAGCGACACAGATCAGCAACGCAGTGTTCGACCTGCACATGACCATCTTCTGGATCTGTGTAGTGATCGGCCTCATCGTCTTCGGCGCCATGTTCTGGTCGATGATGATGCACCGCCGCTCCACCGGCCAGAATGCGGCCCACTTCCACGAAAACACCCGCGTCGAAATCCTCTGGACCATCGTGCCCTTCCTGATCCTGGTGGCCATGGCGATTCCCGCCACTGCCACGCTGATCAAGATGTACGACTCCAGCGAATCGGAGATCGACGTTCAGATCACCGGTTACCAGTGGAAGTGGCACTACAAATACCTGGGCCAGGACGTCGAATTCTTCAGCAACCTGGCCACGCCGACCGATCAGATTCATAACCAGAGCGCCAAGGGCGAACACTACCTGCTGGAGGTCGACAAGCCGCTGGTGCTGCCGGTCGACGCCAAGGTGCGCTTTCTGGTGACCTCCGCCGACGTGATCCACTCCTGGTGGGTACCGGCCTTCGCGGTCAAGCGCGATGCGATCCCCGGGTTCGTCAACGAAGCCTGGACCAAGGTCGACAAGCCCGGCATCTATCGCGGCCAGTGCGCCGAGCTGTGCGGCAAGGACCACGGCTTCATGCCCATTGTGGTGGAGGTCAAGAGCAAGCCCGACTATGAAAAATGGCTGGGCGAACGCAAGGCCGAGGCCGCGCAGCTCAAGGAGCTGACCAGCAAGGAATGGACCCTCGAAGAACTCAAGGAACGCGGCGACAAGGTCTACCACACCACCTGCGTGGCCTGTCACCAGGCCGAAGGCCAGGGCCTGCCGCCGATGTTCCCGGCGCTCAAGGGCTCGAAGATCGCCACCGGGCCCAAGGCTGATCACCTGAACATCGTCTTCCACGGCAAGCCCGGCACGTCCATGGCGGCGTTCGGCAAACAGCTTTCGGAAGTCGATATCGCGGCGGTCGTGACCTATGAACGCAACGCCTGGGGCAACAACAAGGGCGACATGGTCACACCGAAAGAAGTGCTGGAACTCAAACAGGCAGAAAGCAAATGAGCCGGCCTGACGCGTGTTCCCGCAACCGGTCGGGGCTCACCGCCCCGCGCCGTCCAGCCCATTCGTTCGAAGGAGACAGGACATGAGTGCTGTGATCGATGACCACGGTCATGCCGGCGCCGACCACGCCCACGGCCCCGCCAAGGGCCTGATGCGCTGGGTGCTGACCACCAACCACAAGGATATCGGCACGTTGTACCTGTGGTTCGCGTTCTCCATGTTCCTGTTGGGCGGCTCGTTCGCCATGGTGATCCGCGCCGAGCTGTTCCAGCCCGGCCTGCAGATCGTGCAGCCGGAATTCTTCAACCAGATGACCACCATGCATGGCCTGGTGATGGTCTTCGGCGCGGTGATGCCGGCGTTCGTCGGCCTCGCCAACTGGATGGTCCCGCTGATGATCGGCGCGCCGGACATGGCCCTGCCGCGCATGAACAACTTCAGCTTCTGGCTGTTGCCGGCGGCGTTCCTGCTGCTGGTGTCCACGCTGTTCACACCGGGCGGCGGACCGAACTTCGGCTGGACTTTCTACGCGCCGCTGTCCACCACCTATGCGCCGGAAAGCGTGACGTTCTTCATCTTCGCCATCCACCTGATGGGGATCAGTTCGATCATGGGGGCGATCAACGTGATCGCCACCATCCTCAACCTGCGCGCCCCGGGCATGACCCTGATGAAAATGCCGCTGTTCGTCTGGACCTGGTTGATCACCGCGTTCCTGCTGATCGCGGTGATGCCGGTGCTGGCCGGTTGCGTGACGATGATGTTGATGGACATCCACTTCGGCACCAGCTTCTTCAGTGCTGCCGGCGGCGGTGACCCGGTGCTGTTCCAGCACGTGTTCTGGTTCTTCGGTCACCCCGAGGTGTACATCATGATCCTGCCGGCCTTCGGCGCCGTCAGCTCGATCATCCCGGCGTTCTCGCGCAAGCCACTGTTCGGCTACACCTCGATGGTCTACGCCACGGCGGCCATCGCGTTCCTGTCGTTCATCGTTTGGGCGCACCACATGTTCGTGGTGGGCATTCCGCTGGTGGGCGAGCTGTTCTTCATGTACGCCACCCTGCTGATCGCCGTGCCCACCGGAGTGAAGGTGTTCAACTGGGCCAGCACCATGTGGCAAGGCTCGCTGACCTTCGAGACGCCGATGCTGTTTGCCGTGGCGTTCGTGATCCTGTTCACCATCGGTGGGTTCTCCGGATTGATGCTCGCCATCGCCCCGGCGGACTTCCAGTACCAGGACACCTACTTCGTGGTCGCGCACTTCCACTACGTGCTGGTGCCCGGTGCGATCTTCGGCATCTTCGCCTCGGCCTACTACTGGCTGCCGAAATGGACCGGCCACATGTATGACGAAACCCTTGGCAAGCTGCACTTCTGGCTGTCCTTCGTGGGCATGAACATGGCGTTCTTCCCGATGCACTTCGTGGGGCTGGCGGGCATGCCGCGGCGGATTCCCGACTACAACCTGCAGTTCGCCGATTTCAACATGGTCTCGTCCATCGGCGCGTTCATGTTCGGCACCACGCAGATCTTCTTCCTGTTCATCGTGATCAAGACCATCCGAGGCGGCAAACCGGCACCGGCCAAGCCGTGGGATGGCGCCGAAGGGCTGGAGTGGAGCGTGCCGTCGCCGGCGCCGTATCACACGTTTACCACGCCGCCGGAAGTGAAATGAGATGACACACAGGCCTCCTGTGGGAGCGGGCTTGCTCGCGAAGAACGATGACGCGGTGTTTCTGGTAGACCGCAGCGACTGCTTCGCGAGCAAGCCCGCTCCCACAGGGTCCGGTGCACGGGACGGAAGCCATGGCTGATTCGATTTCGATGAAAAAGCTGGTCACCCGCCTGCTGATCGTGGTGGTGGCGATGTTCGTCTTCGGCTTTGCCCTGGTGCCGATCTACGACGTGATGTGCAAGGCGTTCGGCATCAATGGCAAGACCGCCGGGCAGTACGAAGGCGAGCAGACCGTCGATGCGTCGCGGCAGGTGCGGGTGCAGTTTCTGTCGACCAATGCAGTGGACATGCCATGGGACTTTTTCCCCAAGGGCGATCAACTGGTGGTCCAGCCGGGGGCGGTGAATGAAATGGTGTTCGTGGCCCATAACCCCACCGACCGGCCGATGAGCGCCCAGGCCGTGCCGAGCATTTCGCCGAGCACTGCAGCGGCGTATTTCCACAAGACCGAATGCTTTTGTTTTACCCAGCAAGTGCTGCAACCCGGCGAACGCATCGAAATGCCCATGCGCTTCATCGTCGACCGGGACATGCCCAAGGAAGTGAAGCACCTGACGCTGTCCTACACGCTGTTCGATATCACCGCCCGTCATCCACCGGTGGCTCTACACACTGAACGATAGCGTGCCCGATAAGGAGAACAATAAATGGCAACTCATGAGCACTATTACGTTCCGGCCCAGAGCAAATGGCCGATCATCGCCACGGTCGGGATGTTCGTCACGGTGTACGGGCTGGCGACCTGGTTCAACGACCTGAAGGCGGCACGCCCGGAATCCCACGGCCCGCTGGTCTTTTTCGTCGGCGGCCTGTTGCTGGCCTACATGCTGTTCGGCTGGTTCGGCGCAGTGATCAAGGAAAGCCGCGCCGGGCTCTACAGCCCGCAGCTCGACCGCTCGTTCCGCTGGGGCATGAGCTGGTTCATCTTTTCCGAAGTGATGTTTTTCATCGCCTTCTTCGGTGCGCTGTTCTACGTGCGCCACGTCTCTGGCCCGGCCTTGGGCGGCGAAGGCACCAAGGGCCTGGCCCACATGCTCTGGCCGAACTTCCAGTTCACCTGGCCGCTGCTCAACAACCCCGACTCGAAACTGTTCCCGCCGCCCAAGGAAGTCATCAGCCCCTGGGGCCTGCCGCTGCTCAACACCGTGCTGCTGGTGAGTTCCAGCGTCACCGTGACCATCGCCCACCACGCCCTGAAAAAAGGTCATCGCGGCGCGCTGAAACTGTGGCTGGCGATCACCGTGCTGCTGGGTTGCGCGTTCCTGGCGTTCCAGGCCGAGGAATACATCCACGCCTACAAAGAACTGGGCCTGACCTTGGGTTCGGGGATCTACGGCGCGACGTTCTTCATGCTCACCGGTTTCCACGGCGCCCACGTGACCATCGGCACGATCATTCTGTTCGTGATGCTGATGCGCATCCTGCGCGGGCACTTCGACAACGAGCACCAGTTCGGCTTCGAGGCCGCGAGCTGGTACTGGCACTTCGTCGACGTGGTGTGGATCGGCTTGTTCATCTTTGTCTACGTGCTCTGAGACCACCGTCACCAAGGCGCGTGAGAGACCAACTGGCCGCTGAAGAAACCCCAGGCGATCAAGCCGACGGTGACAGCGGCCAGACTGACCCGCACCGCCAGGGCGATGACCAGGCGATTGGAATCGCTTTCGTCCTTGACCAGAAAAAACAGGCCACTGAACAGGCTGGCAATCGTGGCAATCAGCATCAGGACGATGGCTGCTTTGAGCATCAGGAACACTCCGGGGGGACGCGATGCACGTGAGTATAGCTATCTCGTTCGACAGCTTTGGGGCAGCGCCATGAAAGGCTTCCGGCCAGGCATCGTGCCGTCGCTGGTGGTGGCCGTGCTAGTGCCGGTGATGGTGTGCCTGGGGTTCTGGCAACTGGGCCGGGGCGAACAGAAACGCGTGCTCATGGAGAACTATGCCGAGCGTCGCGTGGCGCCGGCGCTGGACGGCATCGAGCTGCAACACACCGCCGATCCAGCGTTTCGTCCGGTGCGGCTCAACGGCCAGTTCGACGCCGAGCACAGCATCCTGTTGGACAACCGCCAGCACGACGGCAAGGTTGGCGTCGAACTGCTCCAGCCGTTCCTCGATCACGCCAGTGGCCTGTGGCTGCTGGTCAATCGCGGCTGGCTGCCGTGGCCCGACCGCCGCACTCCGCCAGTATTCGACACCCCTGACCGCCCCGTCAGCCTGCAAGCCTGGGTGTACGTTGCGCCGGGCGCCACCTTCCAGCTGCACGCCGACCCGACCAACGCACCCTGGCCACGCCTGGTCACGGCCATCGAACCGGACAAGCTCTGGGCCGAACTGGATCGCAGCGGTTTCGCCTATGAACTGCGCCAACAAAGCGGCCCCGGTGCCTACCGCACCGACTGGCCGGTGGTGAGCATGGGCCCGGAAAAACACCTCGGTTATGCCGTGCAGTGGTTCGCCATGGCGACGGCACTGTTCGGCCTTTTTCTTTATCTCGGATGGCATAACGCAGGGAGACACCATGGGAAGCGCCATGAATCCAACCAACACGTCTGAGGCACCCTCGGCCCACAGCCGCCGCAAGGGCCGCCTGCAATTGCTGCTGATTGTGTTCGGGGTCGTCGGCCCGATGATCCTCGCCACCGGCATGTACAAATTCCAGTTCTGGGTGCCGGACAGCCGCAGCTACCACGGCGAACTGATCGGCACCGGCCAGACCCGTGCCGAGATCGGCGTGCAGGCCGATGAAAAGCGCTGGCAGCTCCTCGTCACGGCGCCCAAGGAATGTTCCGTCGACTGCCGGCAACTGGTCTATCTCGCCCGCCAAGTGCAGATCGGCCTCGGTCGCGACGCCTCCCGCGCCAGCCACGCCCTGGCCGTCGCCCAGCCGCTGGACGCCGAATACGACACCCAACTGCAACGCGAATACCCACAACTGCAACGCTACCCACTCGACCTGCCTGCCTATGAAAAAGGCGCCCAAGGCTCCGGCGGCGCGCAGCTGTGGATCATCGACCCCCACAGCAACCTGGTGCTGCGCTACGACGCCCGCGTCAAAGGCAAGGACCTGCTCAACGACCTACGCCACCTGCTGAAACTGTCGAACATCGGATGAGGGCATCGACATGGCCAAACCTGGATTTCGCCTCGCGCTGTTCGCCACGCTGCTGGCACTGATCGTCGTCCTGCTGGGCGCCTACACCCGGCTTACCCACGCCGGCCTCGGTTGCCCGGACTGGCCCGGTTGCTACGGTTTCATCAGCGTACCCAAGAGCGAAGCCCAACTGGCCCATGCCGAGCTGCATTTTCCCGACGCCCCAGTGGAAGCCCACAAGGGCTGGAACGAGATGGTCCATCGCTACTTCGCCGGAACCCTGGGCTTGATGATCGTAGCGTTGGCGGCACGCTCCTGGATGAACCGCCATCGCCCGGGGCAGCCGTTGAAGTTGCCGCTGTTCCTGTTGGTGGTGGTATTCGCCCAAGCCGCGTTCGGCATGTGGACCGTGACGCTCAAGCTCTGGCCGCAGGTGGTCACCGGGCATTTGCTGGGCGGCTTCGCGACCTTGAGCCTGCTGTTCCTGCTGACCTTGAGATTATCCGGCGTACTGCCGGCGCTGACCGTACCCAAGCGACTGCAACACTGGGCCACCGCCGGGCTATTGCTGGTGATCGGCCAGATCGCCTTGGGCGGGTGGGTCAGCTCCAACTATGCCGCCGTCGCCTGCATCGACTTCCCCACCTGCCACGGCCAGTGGCTGCCACCGGCCGACTTTGCCAACGGCTTCCACCTGACCCAACACATCGGCCCGAACTACCTGGGCGGCCAACTCGACAGCGATGCACGCACCGCCATCCACCTGACCCATCGCATCGGTGCGTTGCTGGTGACCCTGGTATTGCTGGGGCTGGCCTGGCAATTGAGAAGGGTGGGCATGACCCGCTTGGCGGGCCTGGTGCTGATCGCCCTGGCCGCGCAAATCACCCTGGGCATCAGCAACGTGCTGTTCCACCTGCCGCTGCCGGTGGCCGTCGCCCACAACGCCGGGGGCGCCGCGCTGCTGCTGACCCTGGTGCTGGTCAACTATCACGCCCGCACCAGCCTGGTTCGGGTCAAGCATCAGGTCCCGCTGCGCTGGCGGTTCAATCCGCATAAACACAGCGTCAGCCCCATCACCATCAAAGGAGAGATGCCATGGCAACCCTGACCGGTACACGCCACAGCCGGGCGATCTGGCGCGATTACCTGGAGCTGACCAAACCCAAAGTGGTGGTGCTGATGCTTATCACCTCGCTGGTGGGCATGTTCCTCGCCACCCGCGCTGGCGTGCCATGGACCGTGCTGGTGTTCGGCAATCTGGGCATCGCCCTGTGCGCCGGCGGCGCGGCGGCGGTCAACCACGTGGTGGACCGGCGCATCGACGCGGTGATGGCCCGCACCCATAAACGCCCCCTGGCCGAAGGGCGCGTCTCCCCCGCCGCCGCCCTGACCTTCGCCCTCGCGTTGGCCGTGGCCGGGCAAGCGCTGCTGCTGGCCTTCACCAACCCGCTGACCGCCTGGCTGACCCTGGCCTCCCTGCTCGGTTACGCGGTGGTCTACACCGGTTTCCTCAAACGGGCCACGCCGCAAAACATCGTCATCGGCGGCCTCGCCGGCGCCGCCCCGCCGCTGCTGGGTTGGGTCGCCGCCACCGGCCACGTCAGCGCCGAACCGCTGCTGCTGGTGCTGATCATCTTCGCCTGGACCCCACCGCACTTCTGGGCCCTGGCGATCCACCGCAAAGAGGAATACGCCAAGGCCGACATCCCGATGCTGCCGGTGACCCACGGCGAGCACTACACCAAGGTGCATATCCTGCTCTATACGCTGGTGCTGCTGGCGGTGAGCCTGATGCCGTTCGTGATCCAGATGAGCGGCATGCTCTACCTGATTTGCGCACTCGTACTCGGCGCCCGGTTCCTGCAATGGGCTGTGGTGTTGTACCGTGGCAGTCGGCCGCACGCCGCGATCAACACCTTCAAGTACTCTATTTATTACTTGTTCCTGCTGTTCATCGCCCTGCTTGTCGATCACTACTTACTGTTGAGCCTATGACCCGAACCCAGAAAACCGTCTTCATCCTCGTGGCCGTGATCGCGCTGATCCTCGGCCTTACCGTCAACAAGGTGCTGTCGGGCAAAGGCCAGGGCGACCCGACGGCCCTGATCGACGCCGGCATCATCCTGCTGCCGCAAAGCCGCACCCTGCCGGACGTGAAAATGACCGACCAGGACGGCCAACCCGTGGCCATGGACGCGTTGAAAGACAAATGGAGCCTGCTGTTCTTCGGCTACACCTTCTGCCCGGACATCTGCCCCACCACCCTCGCCCAACTGCGCCAGATCAAAAGCGAACTGCCGCCCGAGGCGGTGAACAACCTGCAAATCATCCTGGTCAGCGTCGACCCGAACCGCGACACGCCCAAACAACTCAAGCAATACCTAGGCTACTTCGACCCCCAATTCAAAGGCCTGACCCCAGCCTCCATCGAAGACCTGCAAAAACTCGCCAACGCCGTCAGCATCCCCTTCATCCCGGCCGACACCAGCAAACCCAACTACACCGTCGACCACAGCGGCAACCTCGCCGTCATCGGCCCCGACGGCACCCAACGCGGCTTCATCCGCGCGCCGTTGAACAACCAGAAGCTGGTGGCGCAGTTGCCGGAAATGCTCAAGCGCAAATAGCCCATCCATCAAGCCCACTCCCACCACCATCCCCTGTGGGAGCGGGCTTGCTCGCGAAAACGCCAGCCCAGCCTGCATCGCAACCAAACCTGCCCACCCCACCCACACCCACCACAAATCCCCTGTGTGTGGGCTTCCTCGCGATGAAACCAACGCGGTCCCAAGGCAAAACCAATCACCCGCATCCTCGGCAAACCCCGTTCCTACAGAACTTGGCTACACACCTTCATCAAGCCACGCATCCTTGCGCCTTTGCCTACAACTACGCCAGAATCCGCCCGCTTGTGCGCCTTGTTCCGGGGTTCTATTGTCGTTCCTGCCACTGCCCATCAGTGGTCGGGTTTAGTAGCCCGGTTCACACCTTCGGTTGCACAAGTCTCATCAGTCAGGCATTTGCCTGTTCTTGATGGTGGCTGTGCGCATGGCGCCTTCGGGCGCGCCGGTTTGGTGTGTCACCGGTCTACTAACTTGCGCACAGCCGCCTCCATTCCGTTTAGTAGCGGGATGGTGCGGCCCTTACGAGGATCACACCAATGTTCAAAGCTACTCCGAATCCCCCAGAAGCAGCCCCCATAGCACAATCCGCAAAATCCAAAGCCAAGCAGCAAGACGAAACCACCAAACGCGTGCTGGACCACTACTTGCTGCCGAAGCCGGATCAATCCACAGACAAACCGAAACCGGGGCAGATTTTCACCGTTGTGAAAGGCCTCGATAACGAGTGCATGCTCGCTAACCTCAATGAAACGCTGGCTTCAGCCGATGCCATGGTGACTGATCTGGCGTTTGACCTGGATGGCTCGCGACGCCATTTGGCGATGGGGATTCAACAGTTGATTGAGCTGAGTTCGTTGTTGGCGAATCAGGTGTTGGATAACGTAGATCCGCGACAATAGTATTTATCGCCCAACAAAATACCCGACGTCTTGCGTCGGGTTTCTCGTTTTTCACCCCTGGAAGCGGACGAATAGGCTCTAAATATCCTCAAATTCTTGAACCTTGCCCGGTATGACGTCTAAGGCTCGGGTGTCGTCTTCGGCTTGATCTGGACCTTCGCCGGGCCCTTGAAATCCGGAACTACCGCCTCCGGTTTAACCGCAGCCTCCGCCTCGCCCGTAACATCCGGAGCTGTCGCCCCCGGCTTGAGCTTAGCCTCCGCCATACCTTTAAAACCCACATCGACCTTCTTGTCTTTTGAGCTCATGACCCTGCACTCCCATGCAGTGAATGAACCTCGAACGTGACGGACTCGGCCCTATCTGACCACTGTAAGAACTGTCAGTTTTTTATACTGTTTTCGAACTCACCTGTTCCGCGATCTTCCATAAAGCCATAACCCCTTAAGGTCAATGCGAGCCTGCTCGTCATGAAATCAACACAGTCCCGTGGCGAGGGAGCTTGCTCCCGCTCAACTGCGCAGCAGCGAACGGGTGACCTCCAAATAAAAGCTCGTTCAGCAGCAATCTTACCCCACCTGACACACTGTCCTTTCTAGCAAGAGGCTGTAAGCGGACAGAAACTGTCACTTCAATTCGCACGCTGGCAGCTAAGTTCGAAGCGCTCGTGTCCACCGCCACTTCTTTTGATACCATCACGCCATCAGTAAGGAGGCAAGCATGGCCAATCGGAGTGGATTCGAAAAGGTGATCCGAGCAATTGCTCGGGAGACAGCCAAGCAGCAGCGGCTGAACGAGTCGGAACGTCGCGCTGCACTACGAGCCTCTGAACGTGCGGAACGTCAGCGGCTCAGAGCGCAGGCGATTCGTGAGCGTGACCAAGCACGATATGACCGCCAATCTGAGCGAGCCGCTAAACAAAACTACATAGAGTTTCGTGAGCAAGAAGTTCGTGACGGTAACGCAACCATTCGATCTTGGATAGATGGTTTACAATCCATCTTATCGTCAGCGCTGATGGTTGATGACACTGTAACATTCGACTCACTTCGTATCACAGACAATCCGCCGCCGTTCGCACCAGCAAAATCTTTAACAACCGTAATTGAAGGCCCAGCGCTGCAATTCTTTACCTCCAAAGTTGCTCCCTTGCCTTGGTATCTCTCACTGATACCAAAGTTTAAAGTAAGGCATGCCGATCAGATGAGAGCCGCTAAGGAAAGATTTAAATTAAGCGAGGAAGAGCATAAGGCCCAGGAAGCACAGCGTCTACAAATGCTGAAGAGCGCGCGAGGGACCTATGAGCGTGGTGTGTCGGCGTTCCTTGAGAAAAAAGCGCTCCGGGACTCTGAAGTCGATGCCTTCCGCTACTCGTATTATGAAGGAGACTCCGAATCAATTGTTGCTTATTGCAGCATGGTCTTGGAGAAGTCCGATTATCCAGAAGGGTTCCCGCAAAATTTCTCATTGGCGTTCCTGCCTGAATCGAAACAGCTTGTAGTGGAATACGAGTTACCCACCTCGGATATAATTCCTGAGGTAGCCGAGTATCGTTACATAAAATCGAAAGACGAGGTCTCCGCTAAACAGCGCAAGCCAGCTGAGATCAAATTTTTATATGCCGACCTTATCGCAAGTCTCGCACTCAGGTGCCTTCATGAGCTTTTCGAGGCAGACCAAGGAGAATTCATAGAGGTCTGCTGTTTCAACGGTTATGTGAACACTATTGATCCCGCAACTGGCCGGGGGGTGCAACCTCATCTCGTGTCTGTGCGCACCACGCGTGAAACGTTTATGGAGATCGATCTAACGCGCGTGGATCGTGCTGTGTGTTTACGAAACCTCGGTGCACATGTCTCACGGTCCCCAAGCGAAGCGCAACCGGTTAGACCAATTATTGAATTCAACATGATCGATAAGCGTTTTGTGGATCAGCAGGATCTGGCCTCAAATCTCAGTTCAGCAACAAATTTAATGGATCTCAACCCCTATGAGTTTGAAGCACTGGTGGCAAATCTATTCGGAAAAATGGGATTAGAGTCGAAACTAACCAGGTCATCGCGTGACGGAGGAGTCGATTGCATTGCTTACGATTCTCGTCCTGTATTAGGCGGCAAGGTAGTTATCCAAGCAAAGCGCTACAAGCACACAGTTGGCGTTTCAGCAGTCAGGGACCTTTATGGAACCATGATGAATGAGGGCGCCAATAAGGGAATTTTGGTCACAACAAGCGGCTATGGCCCCGACGCGTTTGAGTTCGCGAAGGACAAGCCCATCGAACTCATCGAGGGCGGCGGGCTGCTTTTCCTCCTCCAAGAGATTGGCATTGAAGCGCGAATTTTGATGCCCATGGAGTGACCTAGCCGAAACACCTGTATTTAAGAGAAAGGATTTGGTCCTAGACTTCTGTGCGTCGCCGAGGGCGCAGTACCAAACGCATGCCTCCAATTAAAGGAGACAGGACGGAAATGGGACGGACGGAAATCGGAAATGGGGACAGATCTATTTTCTGAAAATAGATTTGTCCCCATTTTTATTCGCTTTGTGCACTGGGACGGTCAAAAACCTGCCCCTTAACCAAACTTTATATGCCATGGAGATACCGAATGGAGCCGCTATTCCTAACTGGCAACAGAACGTCACTGTATCCACAGACAGCAAGAAAAATAGAGCTTCTCGACAATGCTATTTTTGAAAGAATCCAAAAGTGGCGAATGTTTCCTGCGCTATGGGAGCTAGAAACAGAAGATTTCTATGGAAAGAAAATATCGTACAGAGGTATAAAATATTCCGGATCTCCTGAAATGGTATTCTGGGGTTATTTTCAGCCATTTTTTAACCATGAAATACCAAAGGCACTTTCCGAGATAGAGAAAGAGTGTGCTAATAAAAACCTTCCCTCTGAAGAATTTTTAACGGAAGCCGCTGACCTTCTAAAAATTATGGTTAGCCGTTTATGGAAAGAAATAGCTATAACGCATCAAGTTCTAAAAGGGGACGGATTCCCTAAAGATGAAGATTTACGTGACATGTCTGACATGATCAGCGCAGCTAAAGAAAAAATTGACTCTGAGGTAGCAGCTCTACTCCTCAGAGGTACACCAGCACATCAAGAAAAACACTCATCTCCAGATGACATACTAGAAATAAAACCTAACTTTATGGGCGTCGGCATTAATTTTAATGCGTTAGCTCGCTGGGCAAGACATAAGTGGGGAGGAATATAACAAATTGGTTCAAGTCGCTCGCTTCGCTCAATCGGGACCGGTTAATGCCGGCCCCTTAACCAAACCTTAGATTTAATCATGGGTACGAAGAAAGGAATACGACGAGAATAAGGGGACGGATTTAATTTCGGCTTTCGGGCCGCAGCGGGCCTGTAGTGGTCAACTAATCCCGGACACGACGTTAAGTTTTTTCTCGGCCTGAGCTGGGGCCAGTCCATTGTTGAATTGGTGCGGTCTAATCCAGTTGTACCGATGCATCAGGTAATGACTGATGTCTCGGTGCGCTTCTTGAACCGTCATGTAGCCCACGGTCGGTACCCATTCAGTTTTCAAACTGCGAAACACACGCTCCATCGGCGCATTATCCCAACAGTTTCCACGACGGCTCATGCTCTGACGCATGCGGTAACGCCAGAGCCGTTGGCGAAAGTGGCGACTGCCATATTGCGACCCCTGATCCGAGTGGAACAGTAACCCTTGAGGTCTGCCACGCTGTTCGTAAGCCATGTCCAACGCTTTGATGACCAGCTCTGCATCCGGCTTGTTTGATAGCGCCCAACCCACAATCCGGCGTGCGTAGAGATCCAGAACGACAGCCAGGTAATGCCATTTCCCTTGAGCCCAGATGTAGGTGATGTCACCACACCAGACTTGATTGGGGGCCGGCACATCAAACTCTCGATTCAAGATGTTTGGAATATCAGGCCGCTCGACCGTCGCTTGTCTGTAGGCATGTGAGCCAGGCTGTTTGCTGACCAACTCCAGTTCCCGCATCAGGCCTCGCACCTTGAATCGTCCGATTTGCTCGCCATCTTCCTTCATCATCGACACGATGCTGCGGCTGCCAGCAGCGCTTCGACTCTGCATGAACAGCTCATTGACTCGACTGCGTAACCGAAGTCGTTCAGCGTCCGGAGCTCGACGTCTGAGGCGATGGGCGTAGTAGCACGAGCGAGTGATATCAAAGACCACGCAAAGCCAGTCAACCGGCTCTTGGGTGCTCAGTTGATCAATCAGCGCGTGCGCTCGTGCTCTTCCGACATTAAGAGCGCGGTAGCCTTTTTTAAAATGGACTTCTCCCGCTCAAGGCGAGCGATCCGGGCTTCCAACTCCTGGATCTTCTGTTGCTCGGGCGTCAGCGCCTTACTCTGCGGAGTAACGCCGTTACGCTCCTGCTGGAGTTGATTAACCCAGCGACGCAGCGCGGACTCGACCACCCCGAGCGAGCGGCTGGCTTCGATATGGCTATAGCCTTGATCGAGCACGAGGCCTGCGGCCTCGCGTTTGAATTCAGCGGAAAAGGAACGACGTTGCTTGGTCATCAGACACCTCTATCTGGCGAGCATTCTCGCCTAAATGGGTGTCCGGTTTCATTAGACCACTACATATCGCCCAATTGGCGGCGGCATTGAGTTCGGCGAACGGAGTATCGAAGCCATCGCCCGAGAAGTGCAGGAGGAACTGGCGCTTTCGATCAGTGATGTTCGATTGATCGGCACATTGGAAAGCATCTTCACCTACGCAGGCAAACCAGGGCACGAGATCGTCCAGGTCTACGATGCAAGGTTCGATGATGAAAGCGTCTATGAGCGCCCTTGGCTAGACGGCCATGAAAGCAATGGTGCTCCGTTCAGAGCCACGTGGTGCCTGGGTTCAAGCTTTACCACTGCGTCCCCACTCGTTCCTGAAGGACTATTCGAACTGCTCAAACAAGCTTCGTTGTTGGACTGAATGACAGTTGCGAGGGCGCAAGCGCCCCCACAACATGCCTGGCGACTACCCAGGCAACTGGTGGTTATCCAGCACCCGATTGACCGCCAACTCATCCAACATGATGACCCGTTGCAGCACCAGCATCGTTTGCCGTCGTGGGCCGTCCGTCAAGTCAGTGAGCTCGCTGACCAATACGCTGGCGGAAGCCAGGGATTCGCAGGCCTCGACGAGCAACGTTTCGTCATCCACCGCTGCGTCGATGGTGAAGATCGTGCTGGGCTTGCGGGGCGGTATCTGCGTTTTCGTCGCTCCGGGGTTCAGGTAGAAGTCGAGTGCGCGGTCTGCCGCCTCTTGTAGCTTCCTGGGATCAATAGAGGCGTCATAGGGTACCGAACCAATGTCCGGGGGGTTGGGAGTTACTTTGAACATATGTCTAATTCCGTAGGTTGGGCCGCAACCGTTCTCGACTAAAAGAGGGTGGCGGCTGTACGCAGGTTAGTCGACCGGTGGAATTAGCAAACCCGGCGCGCCCAAGGGCGCCCTGCGCACAACCACCATCAAGTACAGGAATAGAATGACCTGACTGAATGGCGCTGATGCACCTTACTAAAACCGACCGAGCGACTAAACCCGACCACTGATGGGCAGTGGCAGGTCAACGATAGAGGCCGGGGGTAAAGCGCACAAGCCGGCGGATTCTGACGCACGCGTAAGGAAGGACGCAAGGTGTCGTAGCCTTTAGGACGTAACGCCGAGTGTCCTTAAACGTACGCTCTCGAAGCATGTTTATTTGAACTAAACGTCCGCGGTGCTTTGCTGTTTTTTGGATTAGGCTGCCAGCAGCGCAACGGGTACTCAACGGGGACCTTTGTTCTCGGAGAGGCAGTTGCCCCCGTCGACCACCAGCAGCTCGCCGGTGATGTAGCTGGATTCCGGGGAGGCAAGAAACGCCACAGCGGCGGCGACCTCATCAGGTCGACCGGCGCGTCCGACTGGAACATACTGAGCTGCGGCCAGTTCCTCCGGTGTGCTGGATTGCGTCGCGATCCATCCGGGCGCAACAGCGTTCACAGTGATGCCGTAGGGCGCAACCTCCAGAGCAAGGCTCATGTTCATACCCACCATCCCGGCTTTCGCCGCTGCATAAGCTGCCTCGCCAGGATTACTGACACGGGTACCGGTTGTAGAACTGATGTGGACGATGCGCCCATACCGTCGACTCTGCATCCCCGGCAATACCGCGCGGGTCAGCAGAAACGCAGTGGTCAGATTACGGGCTATTGAAGTATTCCAGACATCGAGGCTCATACTGGCCACTTCTGAGAACGGCTCAGGGTCCCCCTGAATCGCCATGCCGGCGTTATTCACGAGGACATCGATTCGCCCCCATAGCGATTCAGCCCACGCCACCAACTCGACGACCTGAGCCTGATCCGTGAGATCTGCAGCGCGCCCTTTGACGTCATAACCTGCCGCGCTCAAGTCGGCGATACGGTCATGGATCCGTGCACTACTGCCGGTGATGATCAGCTTTGCGCCAAGATCTCCTAGCCGTCTCGCGATGGCGAGACCAATCCCATGTTCGCTGCCAGCCCCACTGACCAGCGCGACGTGACCACTCAAATCATTGAACATCGCCTGCCCCTTTGGCTTTACTGGCTGACAGTACAGCGTAGACGCTGGGCGACCTAGGCAATACGCAGAATCGGCCAGAAACGGTCATATAGCATGGTTGTGGGGCCCAAAATATATAAACGGATACGAAAGCTAACCCTGGCGCCAGAGCGGCGTCTGCGCGAACACAACGCGTTCTTGTTTCAGCGTTTGCCTGGAAGAAGAAAATCTACCTCGTAGATCCCCCTTGCCGCGCGAACAGTGGCAGGGAGTGCGACTGGCCTCACGTCACTCAGCTCCCATGCTAGCCAGCCGTTTTCAAAATAGCTTGCACAGGCTGCTTTCATGTCAGCCTGGACGAAGGGACGCACGACTTTCACGCGCACTATTGCGACAGCGATGCCGTCAGCGTCTTCGTCTCCATCGGTGTGGAGAAATCGCTTGTTTTCGATAATCAGAAGATCCTCAGCGGGATCTAAATCTGGATGCCAACGACGAACTTCAAGTGTTTTCTCGCCAGAAGCGATTCGACCGCCACTGGGTCGAACTATTGATAAGGCTTTGATGATTGTCTCCTAAAAGGCAGCGTACTGAAGTGCTTGTTGAGAACCCGTATCGATCTACAACCGAGAGCGTCCGCACCTGTCACTACATTTATCGCTTCGCTGAAAACCAGCTTGACCGACTGTTCCTACAACACCTGATAGCGTCGGTTCGTTTCCCCGTAGAACTCTCACAATTCCTACGCTCCACTCAGAATCCATCACCTTGTCCGTGCTGGAACCAGAATTTATAGTCCTTCCCGTCGCCTCAAAGGTTGATCAGGTTTGGCGATCTGCATATCGGATAAGCCCTTTACCCAAATGGAGCAATCCCAGGCAGAGCTACATCTCCATCACCGGCACCGACTGCCCCCGGCCTCTCCACTCATCGATACCCAAGCGCCGCTTGACGTCCTGCACCTAGCTGCCGATTACCGTATCCGCACGGTGACTCAAGTGCTGGAAAACATCGCGTTTTGCTCCGAGATCGCCAGCGACACGGTGCTGCTTTCGAACTGGGGCATACGAATAGCACCTACTGCCAGCCAGAGCGACACCATCAGCTCCATGTTCGATGAAAAGACCCATGATCTGCAGTCAATCTCCCACCTATCAAAAGTAGCCATATGGCTACAAATGAGACTATGATCGATAAGAAAATGTACGAGATCCACCAGACGCCCGATTTTGAGGACTGGCTTGACAGTGTGAAGGATGCTCAAGGAAAAGCGGCCATTTTGGCCCGCCTGGATCGCGCCCGAAATGGCAATTTTGGTGATTGCGAACCGGTTGGCGATGGGGTGAGCGAAATGCGTGTTTTTATCGGACCGGGGTACAGAATCTACTTTGTACGCTCGGGAATCGCAGAGTACTTGATGCTCAGCGGAAGCGATAAAACAGATCAACGACGAGGCGTTAAGAGAGCCAAACTGATTCTTGATGCCCTGAGAGGTAAATGACATGAGTGATAAATTCAACCCTGAGGATATGCCGGTCCTCAGCCTCGGCACTACCGGTACGACTCGTTACGAGGCTTCGCGCTTTCTCGATACCCCAGAAGCTATAGCGGCTTATTTGGCTGAAAGCATGAAAGCCGATGATACAGAGGGTCTTATTCATGCGTTGGCCGAGGTCGCAAAAGCTAAAGGTGTCAATAAGGTCGCCAAAGATGCCGGGGTTAATCGTGAAAGCCTTTATAAGGTGCTGAAATCTGGAGCAAAAACGCGGTTTGAAACTATCAGGAAATTGATGACCGCGATTGGCGTGGAACTCACGGTACAACCGATTACAACATTGGCGGTGGCGTCCAAAGCTGCGGCTCCAAAAGCTGGAAAACCACCGGTCGCTGCAGCAAAACCTGCAGCAAAATCCGCTGCGAGGAAATCAGCTGCGGTCAAGCCTGCCGCATCGGGAAGACTTCCAAGCCTGCCCGGTGCTGGCAATAACGAAAGAGGGACCGATAAGGGAACGGAGCTATTTTCAAGCAAATAATCAGTCCTTTTTTTAAAGTCGCTTTAGCGTGCTTCCACGCCGCTTGCGCCGGCACCTCTTCATCGCGAACATTTTCAGAAATCAACAGTAGCCGACACCTTCAGCGTACGCGGCGCCCCTTGGGTCAGATAACCACCGTTGGCCGAGGCCCAGTAGTTCTCGTCGGCGACATTCTCCAGCATCGCGTTGAAGGTCAGTGCGCGGCCATCCATCTTTGTTCGATAGCGCGCGCCCAGGTCGACGCGGGTCCAGGCGGGGATGCTGTATTCGTTGGCGCTGTCCACGAACTGGCCGCCAGTGCGTAGTAGCAGGCCGTTCACGCTCACTCCGGGCAAGCCGGGCACATCCCAGTCGGCGCCCAGATTGAACTGGAATTGCGGCACACCCACCGCCTGGTTTCCGTCATCGCGACCGCCAGCGGTGCCGCGCAGTTCGGCTTTGGTCCAGGTGGCGCCGCTCAGCAGGCGCAGGCCGTCCAGCGGCTCGCCGAACAGGCTCAGTTCCACGCCGCGATTGCGCTGCTCGGCATCCACTCGGTAGTAGCCGTCGCCGCCGAGCACGCCCTGCGGTTGCTCGATGCGGAACAGGCTGAGGCTGCCGCCGAAGGTGCCCCAGTCGAGCTTGGCGCCTACCTCAGTCTGCTTGGAGCGATAAGGCGCGAACATCTCGCCGTTGTTAATCGCGGCGACCGGCGCGGTGGGACCCTGTTGCAGAGACTCGACGCGATTGGCATAGAGCGACAGGTACTCGGTGGGCTTGATCACCAAGCCATAGGCCGGTGTGGTGATGCTTTCCTGATAGTTGGAGGTGCGGGCACCGCTGGCCGCGTTCCAGGCATCGGCGCCGATGGACTGGCGGCGCACGCCCAGGGTCAGCAGCGCGCGGTCGTCGAACAAGCCCAGGGTATCGGACACCGCCAGGCTACGGTTCTGCACCTTGGCGGTGGTGTCCGGGTCATGGATATCGCCGGAAACACTCGTGGCCGGCGGCTCGGCCACGGGCTGGCCCTCATACAGATTGCCGAAGCCGCGACTGCCCGCCGCGGTCGATTCGAAAGCGTTGCGCTTCTCTTGCCAGATGCCGTTGGCAGCCAGGTTGATGCGATGGCTGACCGGCCCGGTCGTGAGTTCGCCACGCAGCCCCGTTACGGCGCTGAGGGTCTCCTGGTCCAGCGGCGAATAGAGGCGGCCGATACGCGCATCGCCATTCGCGCCATAGACGTAGTTGGAGGCGTAGACACCGTTCTCCCGCGTGTATTTGCCGCCCGCGCTCAGGTAGGCGGTCCAGGTGGGCGACAGGTCGTATTCGGCGCTGAACATGCCATAGGTGTCTTCGAGCTGCGACCAGCTCCAGGGTTGCGCGTAGTTGTGGTCGGAGTCGGGTGCCGACGGCGTCTTGCCGCTGAGTCTGCTGGTAGGCCCGGTCGTGGTCAGGTAGACCACCGAGCGCCCTTCATTGACCCGTTGTTTCTGGTAACCGAGGTCCGCAGACAGGCGCAGACGGTCACCGCGGTAGTCCAGGCCGAGGGTGGCCAGGCTGAAGCGCGAGTGCTCATCGTCCACCGCTGTCTCGCCCTCGCGCTGGGCCAGGTTCACCCTGACGCCGAAGCGGTTGTCTTCGCCGAAGCGCTGGCCCAGGTCGAGGTGCCCACCTACCCGGCTGTCGCTGGCATAGTCCAGGGTGGCGCTGCGCGTGGGGGTGTCCTCGGCACGCTTGGAAACCACATTGATCGCCCCGCCGACACCGCTGCCCGACGGCGATACGCCATTGACAAAGGCGTTGGCGCCCTTGAACACCTCGACTCGCTCGACCGACTCGGTGGAGATGATCTGGCGCGGCAGAATTCCGTACAGCCCATTGAAGGCAATGTCATCGCTGAACAGCTGGAACCCGCGCACGACGAACACCTGGGAGAAGTTGCCGAAGCCGAACGACTGGCGTACGCCCGGATCGCTGGCCAGCACATCGGCCAGGGTCTGCGCCTGGCGTTTCTCGATCAGCTCGGAGGTGTAGCTGGAGAAGGCGAAGGGCACATCCTGCATGTCCTGGTTGCCCAGCACGCCGATGCGCGCACCCCGCGCCGCCTCCCCGCCGGCGTACTCGGCCGGCAGGTCGACACGGCCTTCGGCGATTCCATTGATGGTGGTTGAACCCAGCTCCAACACGCCCTGCTCGGGCAGCGGCATCAGCGTGAAGGTACCGTCATCGCCGCTCTGGAAGGTCAGGCCGCTGCCCTCCAACAACCGCTGCAGGCCGTCGACCACCGAATAATCGCCCTTGAGCGCTCGCGCCACGCCGCTGTCACGGGTCAGGCCGGCGTCATAGAGCAGACGCACGTCGGCCTGCTCGGCGAAATCGATGAGCGCGGCGTCGAGCCGCTGGGCAGGCACGTCGAGCTCGACGGCTTGCGTCTGTGCGGCAGTCATGGCCAGGGGGAGAACGGCTAGCGCCGCGAGGAAGGAGGTCGACCGCATGCTGATGTCCTTGGCTATCAATACGAAGAAGTCGCATTTGCAGCAACGGAAGACGAAGGCGGCGATGATTTCTGAACCATCGCCGCCCAAATATTTTCTGTTTTCTTGAAGGTCCAGGCGCGGCGCGGGTCTTAGCGGCGTGAGCTGACCAGAATCAACCCGGGCAGGCGCACCAGATCCACAGGCAAGGTGGTTTCCACGGCACTCAATACCGCCTGTGGATCGTCAAGGGCGAACACGCCGGTTACCTGTAGCTTGCGAGCGGCCTCATCGACAAACAGCACCCGCGCAGACTGGCTGCGCTCAAGCTCGGCGAACACTTGCTCCAGCGGCCGGTCACGGAAAATCAGTTTGCCGCGCTGCCAGCTCAAACGCTGGCGCGCATCCAATGCCTGCGGCGCCTGCAACTCCCCGCCGCGCCATTGCACCTGCTGCCCGCCGACCACCGGCAGCGGCTCGCGCCCCTCGCTGGAGGCCAGCACTCGGCCCTCGCTGACCGCAAGGTCGACACCGCCCTCCTCCAGACGCACATCAAAGCGCGTGCCGGTGACGCGTATGCGCGCCTCGCCGGCACTGACAATGAACGGTCGGGCCGGGTCATGGGCGACCTGGAAATCCGCCTCGCCACGGTACAGCCTGACCTCGCGACGACCGTCGACAAACTGCCAGTCCAGCGCCGTATCACCGTTGAGGGTCAACAGCGAACCATCGGCCAGACGCAACTCACGCACCTCGCCCGGCTGGGTGCTGATATCGGCATACAGGCCGATCCAGGTGCCGCGCGGCAGCCATAGGGCGAGCAACAGCATCGCGGCGCAGGCCAGCGGAGCCGCCCAAAGTCGACGGCGACGCATCACCCGAACTTGAGGCTGCTCCGCCGGGCGATCTATCTGGCCGAGCAACGACCACAGCCCTTCCACCTCACGCAACGCCTGCTCGTGTTCGGGCGCTGCCTCGCGCCAGGCTTGCGCGGCCTCGCGGTCGGCTGCGGTGGCGCGGCCAGAATGCAGCAGCACCTGCCATTGTCGGGCCTGATCGAGAAGCGAAGGATGAGTCACGGCTGCGGGTCCATCTGCTGCTGGCAGTGTTCGAGGGCCTTGAGGATATAGCGTCCGGCCATGCTTTCCGAGACCCCCAGGCGTTCGCCAATTTCACGCTGGGTCAGCCCGTCCAGGCGATTCCACAGCAATGCCTGACGCAGATGCGGTGGCAAGCCCTGGACTACGTGCTGCAGTCGCTCCAGGCGCTGGGCGTCGCTTGCTGCTCGCTCCGGGCCCGGCTGGGCACTGACCAATTCGATGGATATCTCTTCCTCGACGGGGCGCGATTTTTGCTGACGGCGGTAGTCAATGATCAGGTTGCGCGCGATGCGATAGAGGAACGCACGAAGATTGCCGATTTCCTCTGCGGACTCGCGCCGGCGAAAGCGCAGCCAAGTCTCCTGGCGCAGGTCGGCCGCCAGCTCTTCGCACTTCACCTGCCGGGTGAGGAAGCGCAGCAGCTCGCTCGAATGGCTCTCGAACTGGCCGTCGGCGGAATGAGGATCGGATGGCCTGGACACACAAGCGACTCAAGCGAGGAAGAAGCGCGAGAGTATATCAAATGATAATGACTTTCAATTAGTGAGATTCCTTACACCCAAAGGTCAGCCACTCCGATCAATTGAAAGACTTCATCTCCCGCAGGCTCGGCGAAGATGATGTCCAGGTTACGGTACCCCGAGTGGTCCCCTGCCAGGCTCAACTCGAACCGCGCCCCATTGGCGTCGGCTTCGTAGCTCTTCAAGTAGGTCAGGTTCTTGGCTTCATTGACCACCACGTCCAACGTGCCGTTGTAGCCATTTCCCAGCCGGGTAAAGCCTAGGGCGGACAAATCGATGGTGTCTTCACCCACCGTATAGTCAAGCAGCCGATCCGTGTGGTTTTCAGTGGCGGTACGGTAGCTATCGCTCAGTGCGTCGAAGCGGAACACATCGTTGTTACCGCCACCCGCCAGCAGGTCCCGGCCCTCTCCGCCAACCAATACATCATTCCCCAGCGCGCCATAGAGGCGGTCATCTCCCGCGAACCCTTCGATGATTTCGCCTCGGGCATTGCCCTGTAAACGGTCGGCCTCTTCGGTGCCCGTCAACCTGGCTTGCTGGAACAGGATGTTGGTTTCGTTCAGCGTTTGGCTCAAGTCACCGTCGAAGACCAATTCGAAGCGTTCCCCCTCCGCGTTGGCATCGAAACTCTTGAGGTAGGTCCGCGTCCCGCTTTCATCGACTCGTATCGCCAGCGTTCCGTCATGTCCATCGCCCAGCCCGAGGAAGCCCAGGGATGAGAGATCGATCGTATCGGTGTTGGGATCGAAGTCGGTGATTCGGTCGCTATGGGCCGCTGTTGCGGTTCGGTAGCTGTCTGCGACTGACTCGTAGCGGAACGTATCGGCCCCGACGCCGCCCGTCAGCAGGTCGCGACCTTGCTGGCCATCTAGCAGGTCGTCACCGGCCCCGCCAACGATGGCATCGTCGAACGAGGCGGTACCCAGCAAGAAGTCGTCATTGCGGCCACCGTCAAGGTGGTAATAGCCATCGTCGGGATTGCCAAAACTGTGGTCCAGGCTGCCGTCGGGGTTTAACTGAACCAGGGCGGCCAGATAACCGTCTGCGCTCGTACCTTGGCTCCCCCCAATCAACAGCCTGCCGTCGGCCAGCACGACCATGTCGGCTACTGCGAAAGGAGCACTTTGCGAGCCCCAACTCACCTGCCCCTGATGACCGAACCCGGTGTCGAGCGAGCCGTCGACGTTGAGTCGCATGACCGTCGCCACACCGCCCGAGGCACCCGCCAGCAGGATTTTGCCGTCATCCTGAATAACGAGGGCGTTTGCGTGAACGTCCAGGGCCAGGCTGCCACCATTGGCAAAACTGCTATCCAGGCTACCGTCCTGGTTGAGGCGGGTCAGGGTTTCTCGCCCGGTGACCAATACCTTCCCGTCTGCCTGCAGCGAAACGTCGATCGTGCCGCTGGGCTGAATGCCGACGGATGCTGGCAGGTGCAGGATCCCGCCCTCTGCGAAAGACGAGACCAAGGTCCCTGTCACGTCGAAGCGGGCGATGTAAATCTCCCCGGTGGGATACGCAGCGCTCGCGAAAAAGCTGCCGTCGCGCTGCACGGAGAACGATGCTTGCTGGCCTAGAGATTCATTCCAGTAGAACGGCACGGTCGCTGCTCCGCCGTTGCCGAAACTCGTATCGAGGCGGCCGTCAGCCAAGGTACGAGTTACGCCCGACACCCAGGCGTCGCCGACTTTCACGTATTGCGCCACCAGGTAGCCCCCTCCCGGCTGCACCGCGGCATTGCCGCCGTCCTCGATATCGAGCGACACGGGCAGGAGGGATTTACCGTCTGCGCTGTAGTTGCGGTCCAGGCTACCGTCGGCATTGAACCGGACCAGGCTGCCGGTGAAGCCTGAATCCTCTTCGCCGCCCAGGCCCAGGCGGCTGTAGGCGCCAAGCCAGATAGCACCGTCCGGATCGACCGTGATACCGCCGATTTTGTCCGAGCCCCATAAGGCCGTGGCTGCCATGCCCGTGTTCCCCACAGCCGAAGCGGCGGGCGAAGTGCTATGACTCATGTCCATGCCTCCGGTCGCAATTTGTCGCTCAAAACAATAGACACGGCTCGGTCTGGTTGCCAGTTACGGAGCGAAGAGAGGCTCTTGGGTGGCGCCCTACTTCGCTATTGACGCAACGGTTTCCGGCAACGGGGCACGGTGGGGCGAGGATGGCTGAAGTTTTAGACGTCTTGATATCACCACGGCGGATTGGTATCGGCTTGAACGGGGACTGGCACGGGCGGTGTCCGTGTGAATGGTCGCGGTCCTTCCATCAAGGACGGCTTTGGGTCGATATCTGCCGATCACAACCGGCGGCTTTCGACCGATTGCTGCGGCTCACGCAGTCGTTTCCCAAAAGAAATGGATGTACTCATCTTCATACTCCGCAAACAGCGAAACTATGAACTCCGTTTTCATTGAGTACATCAATAGAGCTCCAACAAAACCGGTCGACTCATGCAGTGGTTGTTTGAGTGGAGCGATCAAATCAATCGTCTGATTCGCAACCATCTGGTTGAAAGCAGTTTCCGAGATCTCCTCAAATTTAGCGCCGGAAACGTATGGCGCGAAATAACTTTCTCCTCCAGGCCGCCAATCGATCCATTCCGCAAAAAGCCAGAAGTTTAATCCGTTCTCGTCCTGCCGCTTGGGGACCCTGGTTACCCTGATGCACTCCTCAGATGAGCGCGTTCGAAAAGCGCTTTGCGGATAAACAGTGTAGTAGATACCGGGACAATGATTGTGTGCTGTCCAAAAAGTCAGTTGCTCATTGGAGAGCTGATCAAAGTCGCTTCTGTCGAACATGGAAGAACCTAATGCTGGCGTTGTGCCAAATGTAAGAGCGCCCGATAGTAGCAAATGCAGGAAGATTTTTTCGGGGACCGTCCGCTCTTGGCCGAAAACTGCCAAGAGTACCCAACTGCCTCCGCTCCACAGCAGGAGAGCCAAATTCCTAGGCAGCCTCATGCCAGGGAACGATGCAACCCCACTGCATCCCGCCAGTACAACGTCCTCTCATACTGGAAGGTAAGCAGCAAAAAGGATGGGCAACCTGAGCGATAGACTCAGCGGTTTTCTCCAGTCCATGCCTATTGCACAACTCCGTTATAAACCACCACCTCACCGCCCTCCTTCTTCACCAGCAACTTGTTCCCCTGCGCCTCAACCTCCACCAGTTCCGAGCAACCCTTGACCTCTTGCTTGCCATCGACCTGCTCGGCCTCGGTGTCGAAGCTGAAGACATAGGTGGACGCCGGGCAGGCATTGCCGCCCTCGCCGGTGGACACGACCACCACGTACCGGCTCGGACCAAATGTGTAGGCTCTTTCGATGGTCACATAGCCGGTGTATTCGGCCTGTTCGACGACCGATTCCATGACGTTGATCACACCGGCACGGGATCGGTAGTTCAGCGCGGTTCCCGGGCCCTGGGGCTGGGTCGTGAAGGGACCTGCACGGTCCGTATTGATGGGCAGCGGTTGGTAGGCTACGCCGGGCGGTGCCGACGGTGCGGCTTTAGGGGTGGCGGTGGTTTTTGCCACGGGGCTTTGTTGCGGCTGGGGGAGATCGCACAGGCCGTTCTTGCAGATGAAGTCGCCTTGGCAGTCAATGTCTTCCGTGCACTGGTTGGTTTCTTCGAAGGTGCTTTCTTCGACAATGCTTTCTTCGGCGTTGACATAGCCGGCGACAGCCAGTGCAAGGAGGGTGCAGGCAAACAGACGCTTCATCGATGAAGTCCTTTTCCGGATGGGGGCCTGATGATAACTGTCACACCACGCAATTGTCCTCTGATGCATGCGGTGATGTTGGATTTGCCGTGGCGGGTGGCCCGGCTCGGGTTTGAAGGCTAGCCTTGCCGAAACCCTCACACGGAAGTCGAGAAAACCATGACCGGCCGCGAACAGCTCCACCGCGATGGCTACGTACTGCTTCGTCAGGCGATCCCGAGCGGTTGGCTGGATGAGCTGCGGGCCGTGTTCGAGGCTGGGGTGAGGCCGTCGGAGCAGTGGCCGGTGCCGCGCAACATGGATTGGCGTTATTCGATGCTGGACGATGCGGCGACGGTTCAGGCGGTGTGTCGTTTGCCTCAGGTTCTGGCGGCAGCGGGTGAACTGATCGCGGAGCGATTCTTTCTTGCGCAGGTTGAGGGACGCGAGCCGCTGGCCGGTGGCGGTCACCAACCATTGCACCGGGACTTGTCAGCCCAGCGGCCCGGCGACGTCGCGGCTGCCCTGGCTTTTCTCGACGATTATGGCCCTTGGAACGGCGCGACTCGTCTCGTTCCAGGCAGCCATCGTCCGGGATCTGGCGAACCCGATTTCGACTTCACAGACGAGTCACGCTCCGTACAGCTTACGGGCTGCGCCGGTGACATTCTGGTGTTCAATGTGGACTTGGTGCATGCAGGCAGTCTGAACGCCCTTGGCGCACGCCGGCGCTCCCTGTTGATCAGTTATTTTGCCGAGCCGCTGTACGCCTCACATCTGGAGACCGCGGGCCTGCGAAACGTGCGCATGGACACCCGCGAGCGGTTCGAACCGTCGGACTTTGTCTTCGCAAGCCAGGCATTCAGCAACCCTGGCGCCTTGGTGTAGGATCTGCGCAGATCGGATAACGGCGCGCCTGCCCGGCGCACTATTCCCGCCCTCCTCCAGACGATCCTATCTTTATGAACTCAATCGATCTGCTGTCCTTTCAACGCATTACCACCGCTCACGGCGCGCTCGAAGGTGCGGCGTATTTCGACGCTGAAGAAAGTCTTGTCCACGACGTATTTCCGGACCGCATCCTGTTTCAGACCAACTACCTGGATCACACCAGCTACGAAGTCAGCCTCGCCGACGGCGCGGTACAGGTTCGCAAGACGCGGCTGGATAACTATCAGCGGGGCCATAAGGCGCAGGTGATCGATGATGAGATGGATGAAGAAGACTGGAGCGAGCTGGACAGTCTCTGGCAACGCTTGAGCCAGGACCTGAACACTCAGGATCAAGGGCCGCGCCCCGATCTGACCGATACGCTGGCCGACCTGTTCGATGGCCTGTTCGACGAGGAGCAGGCGCAAAGGCTCATTCAAGCCATCCCGGCCCCGACCGCACAATGGGATTGGGCCTGGACGCAAGTCGAGTCCGCGCTCACCCAGGCCAATCAGTTGGCTGAGTTCGAATGGAAGGAATGGGCATCCTGCGGCGTTCATGCGGTGAATGCCCTGGCGCCGCTACGGCAATTGGGCATCGAGATCGCGGTTCCTGATGCGAAAACCATCGCAGCCGTCAACAGCGCCAACGACTGGGAGCGAGCGCTTCTTCAGTACTTCAACACTCAATTGGACGAACATGACTTGAAACTGCTGGCCATCGGCACGCATTTCGATGAGCACCAGGCGTTTGCCTGCCTGCCCATGAACGGCCTGGGCCTGGTGAACGCGTTGGAGATCATGGGCCGGCTGGGCATCGTCCATAAATACTGAGCGTCTTGATGAAAATCTGCGGATAAACATTGTGTGGCGAGGTGATTTATCCCCTCGCCACAAGGCCGTTATCCGCTCCCCCATTCGCACGCAACCGAAGCGAAACGCAGCTATCCGATTTTCCCATAGTAGCTATCGATACCATGCAGTTCTCGGCGTCCGCCGCTCTCTCTAATCTGCCCACCAACGCGATCGATGACGGTCGCAGCAGATCAAACCACCCTTATGGAGAGAGAATCGATGAACACCTTCAACCGCACCCTGGCTATCGCCACACTCGCCCTCGCCACCCTCGGCGCTGAAGCCGCGACACCTGTCCAGGCCGGCGCGGCCGTGTCCGCCGTTGGCAGCGTGGTCCAGTCCGCCAGCTACATCACCACAAAGGATGGCGTGCAGCTGTATTACAAGGACTGGGGCCCACGCGATGGCCAAGTCGTTACCTTCAGCCACGGTTGGCCGCTGGACTCCGACAGCTGGGAAGCGCAGATGATGTTCCTCGCTTCCAAAGGCTACCGGGTCGTGGCCCACGACCGTCGCGGTCATGGTCGCTCCAGCCAGCCGTGGGAAGGCAACGACATGGATCACTACGCCGACGACCTGGCAGCAGTGATTGAAGCGCTGGATCTCAAGGACGTGACGCTGGTGGGCTTCTCGACGGGAGGCGGTGAAGTGGCTCGCTACATCGGTCGTCACGGGACCGCGCGGGTGAAGAAAGCCGTGCTGGTGTCCTCGGTTCCACCGTTGATGCTCAAGACCGACACCAACCCCGGCGGTCTGCCGATCACGGTGTTCGACGGCCTGCGCAAGGCGTCCCTGGAGAACCGTTCGCAGCTGTACCTGGACATCGCCTCGGGCCCGTTCTATGGCTACAACCGCAAGGGCGCCAAGCCATCCCAAGGTTTGATCCAGTCTTTCTGGGCGCAGGGCATGATGGGCGGCAGCAAGAACACCTATGACTCCATCGCGGCGTTTTCGGCCACCGACTTCCGCGGCGACCTGAAGAAGTTCGACGTGCCGACCCTGGTGATCCATGGCGACGATGATCAGATCGTGCCGATCGATGCCGCCGGACGGGCTTCGGCTGCGCTGATCAAGGGCGCTCGGTTGATCGTCTACCCAGGTGCACCTCATGGCTTGACCGAGACGCACAAGGACCGGTTGAATCAGGACCTGCTGAAGTTCCTCCAGGAATAAGGCAAGTCGTTGTTCGCACGAGCCCTTCACAGGAAGGGCTTTGGGGGGATCGGGCGATAAACGAATCGCCCGATCCCCTCACCCGTATCAGCGTGCGCAACGCGCCGACTGGCTCAAGTCCCTCTCTACTCCTCGACTCTCCCTTCGCCCTCACGATCACCCACGTAATGGCGCGCAAACGGAAACGGCGGCAACCAGGCTTCGCGACGCACCGTCCAGCATTCGTAGGTCGGCATCAACTGGTTGGGCGCATCCAGGATCCCCAGGTTCACCTCGACTTCGTCATCGGTACGGGCGAACACGGAGGAGCCGCATTGCGGGCAAAAATGCCGTCCGGCGTAATTCCGCGTCTCGCCCTCGATTTTCACCGCGTCCTGAGGAAACACCGCAGCCGCAAAGAACAGCGCCCCGTGATGCTTGCGACAGTCGAGGCAGTGACAAAGGCCCACCCGGTAAGGGCGGCCCGAAGCTTCGATGCGGACGTTGCCGCACAGGCAACCGCCAATGAATCGGTCCATGTTGGCTCTCCTCTGTAGCACGCATTTGCGATATCTACCTTCGACTGCCTTGTCCTGCTCTTGGTTTAGTTCACGAGTGCCCCAGCGCTATCGACCAGCAACCGGCGCATGCTGCGCCATCAGCTCGGCAACCCACTCGATGAACACCCTCAACCGCGCACTGATGTGCCGGTTGGGAGGATAGGCGATGTAGAGCGGCATCGGCTCGATGTGCCATGTTTCGAAAAGCGGCACCAACTCGCCTGTCGCTTCGTGGGGCCTGGACATGTACTTGGGGAGCCACAGTACACCCAGCCCCGCCAGCCCCGCCGCCAGGTAAGCGTTGCCGTCGTCGACCGCCAGGGCATAGCGCCCGTTGATGTAGAGACGTTCGTTGTCGTTGTACAGCGCATACGGCACGGGCCTGCCGGTGCGTGCCCAGAGGAACGCGACGATGCGATGCAGCGAGCCTTCGAGTTCGCGCGGATGTGCTGGCATGCCAAGGCGCGCCAGGTAGCTCGGCGCTGCGTAGACACCCAGGGCGAGATCGCCGATACGCCGGGCGATCAGCGATTGGTCGGCCAACTCGCCGCCTCGCACCACGCAGTCGACGTTCTCGTCGATGATGTCGACGATGCGATCGCTGACACCCAGGTCGATCTGGATGTCCGGGTATCGCTCGTAGAACGCCGGCAAGGCCGGTATCAGGATCAACGCCGCCAGCGGGCTCGGGACATCGACTCGCAAACGGCCCCGGGGCAATGCCTGGGCGCCGGACAGGCTGGTCTCGGCATCGTCCATGTCGGCCAGTAGACGAAGCACCCGCTCGTAATAGACAGCCCCCTGTGCGGTGACATTGACTTTGCGTGTGGTGCGGTTGAGCAACTTGACCCGCAACCGCGCCTCCAACTGTTGCACCAGTTGGGTTACGGTGGTCTTGCTCATGTGCAGGGTTTCCGCGGCCTTGGTGAAACTGCCCGCTTCCACCACGCGTGCGAACGCGCGCATCGCATCAAAACGGTCCATGCTGCCCCACGTATCGATCGGATTGTCTGGATTTCACAAACAGTGTTCGCCAAGCTTGCCCGTTTATCGTCCGGACACAAGCCCCTAGAGTGCCTTCATCGTTGATTTCGGGTCAGGTCCGACCTTTTGATGGAGGTATCTATGACACAGCGTGACGTTGTTTTCCCACCGGGACGCCAGGCGCTTTACGAGCGCAACCGCTACTCTCCGGCCGTGCGCTCCAATGGTTTTCTGTTCGTGTCGGGGCAAGTGGGCAGCTTGGAAGATGGTTCGCCGGAAGCCGACCTGCAAGCCCAGGTCCGGCGCGCCTTCAACAACCTGAACGCGATCCTGGCGGCCGCCGGTTGCTCCTTTGACGATGTGGTGGACGTGACCGTTTTCATGGTCGATCCACAGTCGACATTCGAGACGATATGGGAAGTGGTGCCTGAGTTCTGGGGCAGCGCGCCGCACCCGACGGTGACGGCGGTTGGCGTGACCTGGTTGTATGGGTTTCAGTTCGAGATCAAGGTGATCGCCAAAGTGCCTGAAGCCGCTCGGGGGTAAGTGGTTCGGCGCAGGCCAGCGTTGGCGCCATCGCGAGCAGGCTCGCTTCCACAAGGAATCGGCGGCGCCGGTGATATCGGTGGTCCCGTGGAGCCTGCTTCGAACGTGTCAGCCTTTGACCGCCGCCTCGATCGTCGCGATATCGATCCTGGTCATCTGCATCATGGCTTCGAACGCACGCTTGGCGGCGGCCCGGTCGGGGCTGGCGATCGCGTTGCTCAAGACTCGCGGCGTGATCTGCCACGACAGCCCCCATTTATCCTTGCACCAGCCGCAGGCACTTTCCTGGCCGCCGTTGTCGACAATGGCGTTCCACAAACGGTCCGTTTCGGCCTGGTCGTCGGTGGCGACCTGGAACGAAAAGGACTCGTTGTGCTTGAACACCGGGCCGCCGTTGAGCCCGAGACAAGGGATGCCCATCACCGTGAATTCAACCGTCAGCACATCGCCCTCCTTGCCCGACGGATAGTCGCCCGGGGCGTGATGCACGGCGTCGACCGTGCTGTCCGGGAACGTCGCGGCGTAAAACCTGGCAGCGTCCAGCGCGGCGTATTCGTACCAGAGGCAGATCCTGTTCTTGTTATTCATCCGGGTTCTCCAAACGGTCGGGTCCGTGCAGTCCAGCTCGATGCAGTCCAGCTCGATGCAGTCTAGCAGCGCTGTTTTCCTGCCCTCGACGATGTGATGAACGGCCCTCTACATCCGATCACCGCGCCGCCAGGCGGTCGCGATGATCGGGTCAGAACGCTCAGACCTCAGGTAAACAGGTCGACGCCCAGCTGGAACGCAACCCACAACGCCAGACCCGTCGCAAAGGCCAAGGCGATGTTTTCGAACAGGTTGTTGCGATACTCCTTGCCCAGCAGGGATTTCTGGTTGGACATGATCAGCAGACCCAGGGAGATGACCGGCAAGCCGATGATATTCAACGCGTTGACGCCGATGGTCAGCGTGACGAAGTCCGGCATGCCGGGCAACGACCACACCAATGGCGTCACCAGGATGAACAGCATGAACCACTTGTGCATCGGGTCGCGGTGGAACTCTTTGCCATAGCGCTCTCGGCGCTCGGGCCGCACGTGCTGGAAGGCGTCGGTGATGAGCATCGGGAACGCCGTGGTCTTGCCTGAGATGCTGGCGAACAACGTGGCGAACACGCCGACGAAGAACACGTACCAGCCGATCGAGCCGAAGAACATTTCCAGCGCCTTGCCCAAATCGCCCAGGGTGTTCACCTCGATGCCGTTGGGGCGCAGGATTTCCGCGCCGACGATCCAGATCGCCAGGTTGATGACGATCCCGACGAACACTGCAAACAGCAGATCGTTGCGCTGGATGCGCTTGTGTTCAGGCCCTGTCCAGCCCTTCTGGCGCATGACATAGGGGTGCACAAAGTTGGCGATGGAGCCGGCGACCGCACCGATGACCGAGACCGCCACCAGCAGCGCGCCGTGCACGCCCTCATCGGGTGGAATACTGAAGCCGATGGTGCCTTTGACGATCCCGGCGACATCCGGGCCGGACATGACAGCCAGCGCCAGGAACGCCAGTGTCATGATCGCCAGGAGCGCCTTCATCACCCCTTCGATCATCGAATAGATATTGCGCCCGACCAACAACCACACCGCCAGCACCACCGCCACCGAGCAGAGCAGCGGACGGTCGATCTTCAGCAACATGGCCAGGGCCTCGCCGGCGCCCTTGATCATGTAGGCATTCATCAAATGCCCCATCAACAGCGCGTACACCAGCAGAAACCAGGCGAAGAACGGGTTGAGCTGGGCATAGCCCTGCAGGATGGTCATACCCTGGTTATTGCACAGCTGGAAGCGCGCGATGATGTTGACGATCAGGTATCGCAACAACAAGGACACCGCCAGTACCCACATCATCGCGTAGCCGTAGTTGGCCCCGGCCACGGAAGAGGTGATCAGGTCACCTGCACCCAGCCAGGACAATACGGCAATAATGCCGGGCCCCAGAAGCTTGAGGATGCGGACGAAGCGGCTCTGCGTGGACGCTGCGGCCTGACCTTCGACGGTAGGAATGCTCGTCATGGATGGAGTCTCCGTTATTTTTTTTGTAAGAAACGGAGACAGTCGAACACACTACATATGACATCGTACAACTGTTATTGACGGGAAAATGTTTGAAAATGTTTCGAGTCGACTCGAGTACTGGCAAGGTCGGCGCATGGGAGCCGGCTAAGCCCCCACCTGCTCCCCATGCTCCGTCATCCAGCGAATCAGACGGGCCAACGACACCCGGTGATGCCGACTGGCGCATCCCTTGTCCTGATCGGGGCGGTAGCGCTCGACGTAACGGCTGAGCAGTACATGGCGGCCATCCTCCGCCAGTCGCAGCTCGACTTCGCGGCATTGCATCGCCCCTTGGCCGAGCCTCTTGAGGCGTCGCCGCAAAATCAATGCATCATTATTCATCGCCGCCCTCTCCTTCCTGGCACTGCGGGGTGACCGCCCCCAACTTGCCCTGCGCGACGAAATCGGCGCGCTGTTGCGCCACCGCATCGCGCAACGCGGCGTAGTAATCCGGTTGGGTGCGCAACTCGTTTGTCAGCGGGAGCGCCTCTGCCCGACCATCGACGATACCGCCCGCGGTATTGATCGTACCCAGGGTGTCGAGGGTATCGCTGTCACCTGAGAACGGATCGACGACAAAGCTCACCACCTTGCCCGTGGCATCCCTCAGGTTGGCGGTGCCCAGCAACGGCAACTCGACGGTCGGCCCGGCGGCGATGTTCCAGACGCCGAAAGTCTGACCGAAATCAGCCTCGTGGCGCTCGATACCCAGTTTGCTCGACACGTCGATCAGCCCGACGATGCCCGCTGTCGAGTTGATGACGAAACGCCCCAGGGTGTTGACCGAACGTTGCGCGTTACCTTGCAGCACGTCGTTGATGAACACCTTGGGCTCGCCGAAGTTCGCCACGAAGTTGTGCATACCGGTCTGCATGAAGGTCGGAAGCTTGCGATAACCACGGGCAACGGGGGCCAGCGCGTAGTCGTCGACAGTGCGGTTGAACGCGAAGATGCCGCGGTTGACGGGCTCTGCTGGGTCAGCAACGGTATAGCTGGCGCTGGCGCAACTGCCTGGTGTCGCGGCGGGCGTGCTGGCACAGCCACTGGCGAGTGCCGCGAGCACAATGACCAGGGAGGATCGAACACGGGGCAAAGCGGGATCGGTGAGCGACATACAGGCTATCTCGACGAGGAATGGGCGATGCCGATCAGTCAGGGGGATGGAAACCTCCGCACAATGGCTGGTGGCTGCTCAACAGACCGGCGGGGGGCAATCCTGCCGCCGCTTTTTTGCCTGCAGATGTCCGGAATATTGCCGAAAGGCAACTTTATTTCCGGATTGAAATATATGACGCAGGCCGTGGATTGAACCTAGTATCGCTTCCTGTATTCATGACCCGACGTACCCACCGTGAGCCACTTACTACTGGTGGACGATGACCTTGAAGTCCTCGCCCTCTTGCGCAAATTTCTCGAACAACACGGCTACAGCGTTGACGTGGCCGCCGATGGTCCCGCCCTGTGGCAGGCAGTGCAACGCCAGGTGCCGGACCTGATCATCCTGGACGTCATGCTCCCCGGCGACAGTGGCCTGGTGTTGTGCCAGAAGCTGCGGGCCACGCATACGGTCGGCATCATCATGCTGACCGCCATGGGCGAGTTGAGCGACCGGGTCGTTGGGCTGGAGTTGGGGGCAGACGATTACCTGACCAAGCCTTTCGACGCGCGAGAACTCCTGGCCCGAGTACGGGCCGTGCTCAGGCGCACCGGCGAAGCACGAGGCGCGCTGAGCGACTCCTCCAGCCCGGTTCTGGAGTTCGAGAATTGGCGACTGGATATCACCCGCCGCGAGCTACGCTCGCCGGAAAACGTCATGATTCCGCTGTCCACCGGCGAGTTCGAACTGCTGCTGGTCTTTGCCCAACACCCGCGCCGGGTGCTCAGCCGCCAGCAACTGCTGGACATGGCCCGCGGCGAAACTTACGACGCGTTTGACCGCAGCATCGATGTCCAGGTCAGTCGATTGCGACGCAAACTGGAAACCGACGTTACGGGCACGTCCATGATCCGCACCGTTCGCAACAGCGGATACCTCTTCAGCCCTCACGTGGTGAAACGATGAAACCGGGACACCCAGCCACTCGCCGCCCCAGGGACACCCTGGCGCGCTGGATCGCCCTGACCACCCTGGTCGCCATGTTGACGTTGCTGGCCCTTAACGCGCTGTTCAGCCAACTGGCCGGCGCCTGGGCCCGCCCTCCTTTGCTGGAAACCGGCCTGATCGAAAAGATCGCCGCCATCACCCGCATCATCGACTCCGTGGCGCCCGAACAAAGGCCTGCCATCGCCAGAGCGGCCAGCGACCCGATTTTCAAGGCGCAGTGGCTACAGCGCCATGAAGACGCTCGGTTGCCGGTGGTCAATGACCCGGAATACAGCGAAGGCGTGGCTCTGATGCGCCAACAGTTGGGCAGGTCCGACGCAAAAATGGAAGGCTATGAACCCAGTGATTGGCCCCCCGACCGACCTGGCGGCCGCTACGCCGCGATGATCGAGCTGGCCGATCATTCGTGGGTGTTGTTTTCCCTGCCCTCGCGCAGTTGGGGGCTGGATGAATGGGAACGCAACCTGATCACCATCGCCCTTATGCTGCTATCGACGTTGATGGTGGCGCTGGTCGCCACGCGATACCTGGCCACGCCACTGGAGCGTTTCGCCGAAGGTGCCAGGCGTTTTGGCATGGATCACAAGGCGCCGCCCATTCCTGTCATCGGCCCCTATGAAATCCGCCAGGCGATTCTCGCCTTCAACGCCATGCAGGCCCAGCTCAAGCACTTCCTGCAGGATCGCACGCAAATGCTCGCCGCCATTTCCCATGACTTGCGTGCGCCCCTGACCCGTATGCGCCTGCGCGGAGAGTTCATCGAGGATCCCGAGCAACAATCCCGATTGTTCAGGGACGTGGATGAGATGCAGGCCATGGTCAATTCGGCCCTGGAGTTCTTCCGTGATGATGCGCGGCTCGAAAACGCCACCGCGTTCGATCTGGCCGAGTTGCTGCACACCATCGTCGACGACCTCAAGGATGCCGGCACCGAGGTGTCCTTCCAGGGTCCCCACCGCCTCGTCTACGTGGGCCGGCCCATTGGCATCAAGCGCGCCTTGGTCAACCTGATCGACAACGCGATCAAATACGGCGGCGAGGCGTCCATCACACTCGAGACGGACGCTCATCGCGTGGAGATTCGCATCCTGGACCGGGGTCCCGGGATTGCCCCCGAATACATCGATCAGGTCTTCACCCCGTTCTTTCGGATCGAAGGCTCACGTAACAAGCACACCGGCGGTGTCGGGCTCGGGCTGTCCGCGGCGCGGGCGACCGTGCTCGAACACGGAGGGATGTTGACGCTGGGCAATCGCCGCGATGGCGGCCTCGAGGCCAGGGTCTCGTTGCCGTTGAGCTGAGCGCTCCGGGCCAGTTGGCCAACAAAGCCTAGGCTCTGTTTGAAAAGTCTTGAGACGAAGGTCAGGCAAGGCGAAAACCGGCGAGGAAGCGCAGTTTACTGGAGTAAATGAGCATTCCGAGCCGGTTTTCAACGCAGCATGAACGAGTATCAAGGCTTTTCAGACAGAGCCTAAACATCCGGCGCCTTCCTCGGTAGGATGTCCGGCCCTCTGGCCCGGACCCGCCCTGGAATTACCGATGATCCTGATCGTTTACGCCCACCCCTACCCCGACCAGTCGCGGGTCAACCAGCAGATGCTCGAGCGGGTGTCCAGTCGCCCGGACGTGGCCGTGCGGTCCCTCTACGACCTGTACCCGAATTTTGACATTGATGTCGACGCTGAGCAGCGCGCCGTCGAGCAGGCAGAACTGGTCGTGCTCCAGCACCCGATGTACTGGTACAGCATGCCGCCCCTGCTGAAACTCTGGATCGACAAAGTCTTCACCCATGGCTGGGCCTATGGCCGGGGCGCCACGGCCCTCAGCGGCAAAGGGCTGCTGTGGGCCGTCACGACGGGCGGGAATCATGATCATTTCCAGATCGGCGCTCATCCGGGGTTCTCCGTATTGGCCCAGCCCCTTCACGCAACGGCTGTCTATTGCCATATGCGCTGGCTGGACCCGGTCGTCGTCCACGGCGCCTACGCCGCCGACGCCGAAACCCAACACGCGCAAATCGAACACTACTGCGCCCGCCTGGCCTGCTGGAAGGAAGATTGATATGCAGACGCACAGCCTGATTGAACTGCTCATCTACCTGGGCTCGGCAGCGCTGATCGTGCCGATTGCCGTGAGGTTGGGGCTGGGCCCGGTGCTGGGTTACCTGCTGGCCGGGTGCGTCATCGGCCCATGGGGGCTCAAGCTCATCACTGACGTGCAGGCCATTTTGGAGTTCGCCGAAATCGGCGTCGTGCTGATGCTGTTCATCATCGGGCTCGAGCTCGATCCCAAACGGCTGTGGGCATTGCGCCGGATGGTGTTCGGTGGCGGGGCCTTGCAGATGCTGGCCTGCGGCGCTGCCATCGCGGTTTTCTGCATGGTCCTGGACCTGAACTGGACGGCCGCTTTGTTGGTCGGCCTGACCCTGAGCCTTTCCTCCACGGCCATCGCCATGCAGGCGATGAGCGAACGCAACCTGACCGCCACCGCCGTCGGACGCAGCAGCTTTGCCGTCCTGCTGTTCCAGGACATTGCGGCCATTCCCCTGGTCGCCATGATTCCGTTGCTATCGGCCCACGGTGAAACGCCGTCAGGCACAGCCCTGATGCTGTCTATCCTCAAGATTGTCGCCGCCATCGGCATCGTCGTGCTGCTGGGGCGCTACGTGACACGACCGCTGCTGCGCTTCGCCGCACGCTCGGGCCTGCGGGAGATATTCAGTGCCGTCGCGCTGTTCCTGGTGTTCGGCTTCGGTTTTCTCCTGGAGGAAGCCGGCCTGTCCATGGCCATGGGCGCCTTCCTCGCCGGGGTGCTGCTGGCCAGTTCCGAATACCGGCATGCTCTGGAAAGCGACATCGAACCGTTCAAAGGTTTGCTGCTCGGTCTGTTCTTTATCGGCGTAGGCATGTCGATCGATTTCGGCACCCTGATCAACGCGCCGCTGAAAGTCATCACACTGACCCTGGGTTTCATCCTGATCAAGCTGTTGGTGATCAAGGCTGTCAGCCGCTTCCTGAACGTACCCGCCGGCCAGCGTTCCTGGCAGGCGGTATTGCTCGGCCAGGGCAGCGAATTCGCCTTTGTTGTCTTCGGTGCCGCGACGCTGGCCGGCATCCTGACCGATCAGTGGGGCAAGAGCCTGACCCTGGCGGTGGCGCTGTCCATGTGCGTGACGCCTTTGCTGATCTTGCTGCTGGACCGGATAGAGTCCGCCACCGGCAAAGACAGCCGGGAGTCCGACCTCGTCGATCAGCAGAACCCACGCATCATCATTGCCGGGTTCGGGCGTTTCGGACAGATCGCCGGACGCCTGCTGATGTCCTGTGGCGTCGAGGTGGTGGTGCTGGACCACGATCCCGACAACATCGAAACCTTGCGCAAATTCGGCGTGAAGGTGTTCTACGGCGACGCCACGCGCCTCGACCTGCTGCACGCCGCCGGCGCGGCCCAGGCTGCTGTGCTGATCAACGCGATTGACGATCAGCAGGACAACCTGACGCTGACCCGGCTGGTCCAGGAGCACTTCCCCACGCTGAAACTGATCGTACGGGCGCGGGATATGGGGCACCTGATCACCCTGCGCCAGATGGGCGTCGAGGTGGCTGAGCGGGAAACCTTCGAGAGCGCATTGTCGTTGGGCCGGCGAGCACTGGTACAGATGGGCGTCGGGGCGTACGAGGCGCGGGAGCGAGCGGATCAGTTCCGTCGCCTGAACCTGCAGATGCTGGAGGAGATCGTCGCCCAGCCGGAAGACGACCTCAAGTTCCGCCACGACGCTTACCGACGCGCCAACGCCCTGCTCACGGAAATGTTCAACGAAGACCGGACTCACCCCGTCGATGCCTGGCCTGAACATCATCGAAACGAGACGGATGAGGCGCGTAGCTAAGCCATCTACCGGGCTCACACACGACCGAACTGGCGCCGATACTCCACCGGCGTCAGCCCCGTCAATGCCTTGAACATCCGTTGCAGATTGGAACTGCTGCTGAAGCCCAGCTCGGCACCAATACTGGCAAGGGGCAACGACGTCAGCGTCAGGCGCTCGCCGACCTGGTTCAACTTGATGCAACGGGCGTAGGCGGCGACGGTCTGGCCCGTTTCGCCGCCGACCTTGCGAGCAAGGGTGCGCTCGGACATGGCGAGCCGATCCGCCAGCGCCTTGACCGTGATCTGCTCCGCCGGCATTTGCTCGACCAGGCCATGCAGCCGGCGCAGCAAGCCGTCGGGCTGCTGGATCAGGGCGATCCCCTGGAATGCCGCGTGAGGAACCGCCGGACGCGGCAACACCATCAACCGGGTGATGTCGCGCAGCGCATCGCGGCTGACACTTTTTTCAATCAGGTTTTCAGCCAGGGGCAGATAGCCGTTCACCCCCGATGCGGTGGCGTTGCGCTCGTTGAACACGCAGTTGTGTTCGCTTTGCCAACGAACCTTGCGATACCGCGCTTGCATCGCCTGCGCCAGCCACCAGGTCACCGTGGCGTACTGCCCGTCCAGACGGCCGCAGGCAGCCAGCAGGCAAACACCGGTGCAGTAAGCCCAGAGCTGGCGATCCCGGGGACCTTTCGACAGAGCCTTCAGCAACAAGGCCTGCCCGGCAACGACCTCATCCACCTGTTCGGCCGATTCGGCCCAGAAGCCGGGAACCAGGACCGCATCCAGATCGGCCTCGCCCAACGCCGCCTGTGCCTGGAGGCTGATGCCGTGGGCACAGGTCACCGGACCCGCCTTTAGTGCGACATAAGTCGTCTGGAACAGCACCCGGCCCCTGCGACGGTTGGCGGCGTGCAGCAGATCGGCAAACCCGAACAGGCCGGCCGGCATGCAACCGGGGAACAGCAGAAGACCGACATGGATTGTCTTGGGCATGGCGTGAAATGAATCAATGATGTCAGATCCGGCCATTATGCCCATCGTCCCGGATCGGCACCATGAAGCGCTCGCCTGAAAGAGGAACCCTTCATGAAAATCCAACAGATCCGCAACGCCACGATCATCCTGGAATCCGGCCCGTATCGTGTGCTCGTCGACCCCATGCTGGCCGACAAGGGCGCCCTGCCGCCGCTTCGCCTGTTCGGTGCCACCCAACGCAATCCTCTGGTTGAACTGCCGGCCTCTGCCAAGGAAGACCTCAAGAACGTCACTCACTGCCTGATCACCCATTGTCAGAAAGGCCATTTCGATCATCTGGACCGCACGGCGAAACGTTGGCTGAGGGAAAAACAGATCCCGGTCATCTGCACGCCCCACGACGCCGGCTACCTCGCCAAGCGAGGCTTGAATGTCCAGCCGCTGGCCGAGGACCACGAGCGGTCCGTGCCCTTCCTGGGCGGCACTCTTCGCTCGGTCAGATGCACCCACGGTCGTGGCCTGGTGGGCAAATTGATGGAGCACGGCGTCGGTTACCTGATCGAGCTGCCCGGCGAACCCAGTGTGTACCTCGCCGGCGACACCCTGCTCACCCCTACCGTGCGCGAGTTCGTCTTGCGCCATCAACCGCAGGTCAGCGTGATTCCGGCTGGCGGGGCTCGGTTCGATCTAGGCGGCGATATCATCATGGGGATCGAGGAAGCGATCGAGTTCACACGGTTGTCTCGCGCAGCCGTGATCGCCAATCACCTCGAAGCGATCAGCCACTGCCCGACCACGCGAAAGGCACTGCGCGACGCCGCCGCGATGGCTGGGCTCGGAGCGCGGTTGCACATCCCGGAAGATGGCCAGACGCTGGAGTTCCAGCCGGTCTAGTGGGCCTGTAGGGCCACAGCCAAACAGACCATCAGGCCAGGGCGTCCAACTCGGCCAGCATCGGTGCCGGAATTTGCAGCTCGCCCGCCGAGAGGTTCTCCCGCAAGTGCGCCACCGACGACGTACCGGGAATCAGCAGGATGTTCGGCGCACGTTGCAGCAGCCAGGCCAGTGCCACGCACAGTGGTGACGCGTCCAGGCGCGCCGCCACGGCCGAAAGGGTTTCCGATTGCAGCGGCGTGAACCCACCCAACGGGAAGAACGGCACGTAGGCGATACCCTGCCGGCCCAGGTCGGCAATGAGTGACTCGTCACCGCGATGGGTCAGGTTGTAGTGGTTCTGCACGCAGACCACCCTGGCAATGCCCTGGGCCTGCTTGACCTGCGCCGCCGTGACATTGCTCAAGCCCAGATGGCGGATCAGACCCTGACGCTGCAATTCGGCCAATGCGGTGAACGATTCTTCGATGGGCGCCTCGGTGGGCGACTGCATGTCGCCCCAGGCCCGCAGGTTGACCACGTCCAATACGTCCACGCCCAGGTTGCGCAAATTGTCGTGGACGGCCTGGGTCAGCTCGGCCGGGCTCGCGGCAGGATTCCAGGAAGCGTCGGCGCCGCGAACGGCCCCCACCTTGGTGACGATCACCAGATCCTCGGCGTAAGGATGCAGGGCTTCACGGATCAGTCGGTTGGTGACGTGGGGCCCATAGAAATCAGCGGTATCGATATGGTTGACGCCTGATGCCAGCGCCTCACGCAGCACGGCGATGGCCGCTGCCGGGTCTTTCGGCGGTCCGAACACGTGAGGCCCCGCCAGTTGCATGGCGCCGTATCCCATGCGGTTGACCGTACGGTCTCCCAGAAGAAAATGACCTGCCTTGTCTGCCTTGCTCATCACATACCCCTTGGATTGATTGTCTGGAGCCGACTATAGGCGTTGACCACTCCACTGATAATCAGGTGCAATCCGCACGGGTTGTACGGCGGAGAGAACAATGGCGACGGATATTCAGGACTTGCTGGCCTTCGTGGCCGTGGTCAATGCAGGGGGTTTTCGGGAGGGCTCGCGGGCCAGCGGCAAGTCCGCCTCCAGCCTCAGCGATGCCGTACGCCGGATGGAAAGCCGACTCGGTGTGCGTCTGCTCAACCGCACCACTCGCAGCGTGGTGCCGACCGAGGCCGGCGCTCGCTTGATGGAGCGCATCGTGCCGGCGTTGGGCGAGGTCGAGTCCGCCCTGGATGTGGTCAACGATTTTCGCGACCGCCCCTCCGGCACCCTCAGGCTGAACGTACCGGTCAGCGCCGCCCGCCTGGTGCTGCCGTCCATCATCACGCCGTTTCTGAAGAGCTATCCTGACATTCGCCTGGAAGTGATCACCGAAGAAAGCTTCGTCGACATGCTGGCGGCCGGATGCGATGCGGGTATTCGCTACGACGAACGCTTGGAGCAGGACATGATCGCCCTGCCCATTGGCCCACGCTTGCAGCGCTGCGCCACCGCCGCCTCGCCGGCTTATCTCGATGCCAGGGGCCGCCCTGAACACCCGAAGGATTTGCTGAAGCACGCCTGCCTGCGGGGCAAGTTCCCCAGCGGCGCCATGCCGTTGTGGGAGTACGAGCGTGACGGCGAAATCGTCAGCGTCGACCCGAGCGGTCCGTTGATCACACGCATTGGCGGTGCGGTGGATCTGTCGGTGCAGGCGGCGGTAGACGGCCTGGGCATCGTCTATCTGTTCGAAGACTGGCTCCGACCGTACCTGGACAGCGGCGCCCTGGAGCCGGTGCTCGAACCTTGGTGGCAACGCTTTACCGGACCGTTTCTCTACTACCCCGGCCGCCGCTACTTGCCTTCGCCGTTGCGGGCGTTCGTGGATTTCATCAAAGAACCTGGGCCGTTAAGTACTCGCGAATAAAGCCGGGGGCCGCCGCTCGTCTCCCCGACCCGAGGATTTTCGAACCAAGCATGGGCTCACAGCTCGGACTTACATGCCACCGCTGCAAGCAATGACGGCGCGCTTGGGCAATCGGGACTCGAACGGCAGGCACATCGAGGGGTCCTTTGCGTTTCACTCCAGGGAGTTATCGCTATGTGTGAAGGTTTTGTTCAGCACGTCTCCTCAAAGGACTCCCTGACGTATTTTGCCCAGCGAGACACTTCTGGAGGACGTATCGATACCCACCTGACACGCATGGACCTGTTCAGGACGACACCCGTCAGACCACCAGAGCGCCACAGCCTGATCAAACCGAACATGCAGGTCAGTGCCATTCGTCGGCGCGGCGGGCATTTGGAATCCATCAAGGTTCGCTGGGGCTGGTCACCCATTTGGTCAGTGGGAACGATGCCGCCCCTGACGCACCTGCCGCTGCATCTGGTCATGCGTTCCAAGGTCTTCGACGTGATCAAGCGTGAAGGCCGCGTCCTGGTTCCCGTGGAAGGCTGGTACGAATCGCAGGTCCTCTCTTCATCCCAGGCACAGCACCTCAGCTATACGACGTCCCGGCATTCGGCCCCCCTCTTCCTCGCGGCCCTCGCCCAGGCCAGCGAAACCCCCTTGGGTTGTGACGGCCTGACCCTGGTGACCTATGGCGATATCGCCAGCCAACAGCAGTGCGTACTGGCCTTGGGCGCCGAAGACGCGCTCGATTGGTTGGACCCCGAGTTTGGCTGGGAACAGGCACAAGCATTGGCCGAGCGCCTGAATAGCGTGGAACCGCACCTTGAACCGGCGTTGACCGCCCAGGTTCAGGGCAGCCTTTGACCCGGGCCGAAACGGTAGCGGTTCTCCAGATAAAGGAATCCGGGAACGACGCAGCATTGGACGGTAAACTGCGGCGTCTTTTCCTGTTCCCATGAGGCCCTGCATGACCCACCAAGACATCACGTTCACTCCCGACCCGGACGCAGATTCCATCTCTTCCGACGTCGCCGGCTTCGGCGGCCTGCTGGTGTCCACCCAGATTCCGACCCGCGCCGACGGCAGCCTGGAACTGGGGGACATCACGCAGCAGAGCGAATGCACGTTGCAGGCCCTCAAGGCCGCGCTGGAGCGCGCCGGCAGCTCCATGGACCGCGTGCTGCACCTGACCATCTACCTCACCGACATGGCCGACCGCGCGGCTTTCAACGAAGTCTACAAACGCTTCTTCGCCAAGCCATGGCCCGTTCGTGCGGCAGTGGGCGTGGCGGCGCTGGCGGTCGAGGGGATGCGGGTCGAAGTGACGGCGATGGCGGCCAAGGGCTGATTGCAGCCGACTGACAGGGATGTCGGCTGTTCGGACCTCATCGCGGGCAAGCCTTGCTCCCACAATGGGATGGTGGGCAGAACCGAATTTCATGGCGCCCCGAAAACCTGTGGGAGCGGGCTTGCTCGCGAAGACGGCGTTCCGGTCAACATCGCTATTAACTGACCGACCGCTATCGCGAGCTAGCTCGCTCCCACAACGTAATATTCCATGTCCCAAATGCGCGACTTCAGGCAAAACAGTCATTTACACACCTAGCCCAGGCCCCACCGGCTGTTTAAAGTGCGCCGTTTCCTGCCTCGTGGAGTGTCCATGAATCTCTGGTTCCGACTGTTGCTGATGCTGTTCCGTCGCCCGTGGCGCAAGCACACGGCTCCCCTGGGCACCACGGTGGTGCGCATGCGCGTATGGCCGCTGGACCTGGACCTCAATCGCCACGTCACCAACGGCCGTTATTTCACCCTGGCCGATGTGGGACGCATGGATTACGTGCTGCGCAGCGGCGCCTACAAAGTGGCGTTACGCAACCGGGCGGTGCCGATCGTAGGAGATGTCTGGGGCAAGTTCAGGCGGGAGTTGAAGCTGTTCGAGGCATTCGAGGTACACACGCGCATGCTCGGCTGGGACGAAAAATGGACCTTCATGGAGCACCGTTTCATCAGCCGGGGACGTGTGGTCGGGGTGGTGATCATGCGCGGCCTGTTCCGCTCGGCCAAGGGCACCCTTGCACCGACAGAATTCGTCCGCGAGCTGGGCCTGGCCGAACAATCGCCGGCCCTGCCCGACTGGCTGGCCGCCTGGTCACAAAGCTGCGATGACTTGAGCCTCGGGCTTCGCCTGGAAGAAGGCACACGCGCTGATCCGCGCTAGCCAGCACACCCCTTGTGGCGAGGGTCTACCCTACTCCTCGCCATTGCGCCAAATCCCCTCGCCAGATCCCCTTCTATACTCTTCTGCCAATCCCCACGGGGCCTGCACTTCCAACAATAAAAAGCAGAGGTGGAACATGGTCTGGCAACAAGTCTACGATCCCTTCGGTAATGCAGTGCTGTCGACGCTTCTGGCGGCGGTTCCGGTGGTGGTGATGCTGGCCTCCCTGGCGTTCTTTCACATCAAGGCGCATCTGGCGGCGTTGTATGCCCTGGCCTCGGCGTTGCTCATCGCGATCTTTGCCTTCGGCATGCCGGCCGACATGGCCGGTTCGGCGGCGTTGTATGGGGCGGCCAACGGCCTGCTGCCCATTGGCTGGATCGTCCTCAACATCATTTTTCTGCATCGCCTGACCACCGAAAACGGTTCGTTCAAGGTCCTGCAGGATTCCCTGGCGCGCATTACCGACGACCGGCGCCTGCAACTGCTGCTGATCGCCTTTTGCTTCGGCGCGTTCTTCGAGGGCGCGGCGGGCTTCGGTACGCCGGTGGCGGTGACCGGGGCGATCCTGATCGGGCTGGGTTTCTCACCGCTGGCCGCGTCGGGTCTGGCGCTGATCGCCAACACCGCGCCGGTGGCCTTCGGTGCCCTGGGTACACCCATCATCACCCTGGCCAAAGTGACCGGTCTGGATGAAATGGAACTGTCGATGATGGTCGGTCGGCAGTTGCCCTTCTTTTCCGTGATCGTGCCGTTCTGGCTGATCTGGGCCTTTGCCGGATGGCGCAAGATGCTGGAGGTCTGGCCGGCCATCCTGGTGACCGGTATCAGCTTCGCGGTCCCGCAGTTCGTGGTGTCCAACTACCACGGGCCGATGCTGGTGGATGTCATCGCCGCGCTGATTTCCATGGCCTGCCTCACCGGTTTCCTGAAAGTCTGGAAGCCGGCGACGGTGCACACCTCCGCTGCGTTATCCGGCCGGGTCGACAACTCGAAAATCGAAGCGAGCGAGGATGAAAAACCGACCACAAGCAAGGTTTTCTCCAGCGATACCCGCCCCGCCGTGCTGCGGGCCTGGATGCCGTGGATCATCCTGACGGTGTTCGTGTTCGCCTGGGGCACCCAGGGCTTCAAGAACCTGTTCGATACGCGCCCGGCGATAGACCCGCAAACCCAGTCGGTCAAGCTCGATCCCCAGGGCAAACCGATGCGCGAAGCGAACCCGATCTTCTCGCCCCTGGTGACCTTCACGACCTTGCACCAGCAGATCGAGAAGGTGCCGCCCGTGGTCCCTCAGCCTAAAACCGAGGAGGCGGTCTACAAGTTCAACTGGTTCACCGCCACCGGCAGCGGCATCTTCCTGGCAGCCGTTCTCGGCGGGTTGCTGATGGGCTACTCGATCCCGCAACTGGTGCACCACTACCTGCGAACGTTGTGGGTGGTGCGGTATTCGCTGATCACCATCGTGGCGATGCTGGCGCTGGGGTTTCTCACGCGTTATTCGGGCCTGGACGCCACCATGGGCCTGGCCTTCGCCGCGACAGGCATCTTCTACCCGATGTTCGGCACGCTGTTGGGCTGGCTCGGCGTCGCGCTGACCGGCTCGGACACGGCATCGAACGTGCTGTTCGGCGGCTTGCAACGGGTCACGTCCGAGCAGTTGGGGTTAAGCCCCGTGCTGATGGCCGCCGCCAACAGTTCCGGAGGGGTCATGGGCAAGATGGTCGACGCGCAGTCGATCGTGGTCGCCTCCACCGCAACCCGCTGGTACGGGCATGAAGGGGAAATCCTGCGTTATGTGTTTTTCCATTCGGTGGTGCTGGCGATTCTGGTGGGCGGGCTGGTGACGTTGCAGGCGTATGTGGCGCCGTTCAGTCATATGGTGGTGGGAGGACATTGAGCATCGGGCAGTGTGGCGAGGATAGCTCCTCGCCACGGCAGCGCTTACTGAACGTTTTTCAGCTTGACCACGTCGCCGGACACCGAAGTGGTGTAGCCGGTCAGGACCCAGGCCCAGAACCAGTTTTCCTGCACTTGGGTGTTGATCATGGCGTCGCCGCCCTTGGCCTTGATCGCCGCATCCTGGGCGCGCACGAAGCGGTTGTTCTGGCGAATCGGGATGAAACCGAACAACAGCAGGCCGGTGGCCTTGGCTTCACTGTGGCCGACAACGGTGTACTGGCTGCTGTCGTACTGCTGGGTCTTCATCGCTGTACCGGTGCAACCCGCCAGGACCAGGCCGAACAATGCGCCGACGACGATTTTGCTGAAATGCTTCATTGACTACTCCATGGATAAACGCCCGGGATCCGTCTCTCGGGCGGCGCGTACTCTACCCCATCGGCTTCAAATTGACATCATTCGCGCCAACCCGCAAAAACGCCGGCAAGGCTCGATGCAGAGCCATCCGTCAGGTGCCACTCCAGCGAAACAGGCCTGGGTCGATAACATGGACACTGTGCCATGGAAGGCAATTTTGCCATTACGGTCGATACCACGGCCGACTCCATGGGAGTATTCGATCATGATTGACCTGACTGTCTGGAACATCACCCTTCCCGTGCAGACCCCGGCGCAAGTAGTGCACACCAAGGCCATGCCGAGCCTGCAAAACAAATATTTCAACCGCACCGGCGAGCGCATCGTGTTCTGGGCGCCTGTGACCGGTTCCCATACCGGCAAGAGCGAATTCCCACGCTCCGAACTGCGGGAAACCAGCAAGGACGGTAAGCTGCGCAACTGGCGCTACAACAGTGGCGTCAACACGCTCAAGGGCACGCTGGCGGTGAACCAGGTGCCTTCCGAAGGTCGCGTGGTGGTGGCGCAGATCCACGCCAAGGATGCCCCTACGCCGCTTTTGAAACTGGTGTACCGCTACGCCAAGGGCACCGGCAATGTCGATGTGGAATACCGGGTCAAACCCAAGGACAAGAAGAGCCCGGTGCTCTTCAGCGTGCCGAACGTGGCCCTGAACAAAGTTTTCAACTACTCCTTGCAAATGGACAAGCAAGGCAAGCTCACCGTGCTGATCAACAATGTCGGCAAGCAGGTGAAGCTGGATTCGTCCTGGCATGCCTATGACTTTTACTTCAAGGCCGGCGTCTACACGCTGGACAACGTCGGCAACTCCAATGAAGGCGGGAAAGTGACCTACACCAAGCTGGACGTCAGCCACAAATGACTGACGACACCTCAGGCCTTTGAGGTCGCTGCCACCGCTTGACGGCCGCTGAAGGTCAGCAGGAAGAACACCAGCACCACCAGCGCAAAACCGGCCGGGAACAGCCAGATGCTGTTCCAATCGTGGCCGGCCTCCACGACGAAGCGATCGGTCACCTGCCCCGCCACCCAGAAGCCGATCAACATCCCCACCCCATAGGTCGCCAGTGTGATCAACCCCTGGGCCGAGCTGCGCAGGTGCTTGGGCGCCCTGGCGTCGGTGTAGATCTGCCCCGAGACGAAAAAGAAGTCGTAGCAGATGCCGTGCAGCGCAATGCCGGTGAACAGCATGAATGCCAGGTCCCCGTTGTTGCCGTAGGCGAACAACACATAGCGCAACGCCCACGCCAGCATCCCCACCAACAGCGCCAGCTTGATGCCGAAACGCTGGATGAACAGCGGCAACAGCAGCATGAACAGCACTTCGGACACCTGCCCGATGGCCATCTTCGCCGTCGGGTTGGACATGCCGGTTTCGGCCAGGAACGGATTGGCGTTCTGGTAGTAGAACGCCAGGGGGATGCAGATCAGGATCGAGGCGATGAAGAACACCAGGTAGCTGCGGTCCTTCAACAACCCCAGCGCGTCCAGCCCCAGCAGTTGCCTGAAGCTGCCACCGCCGGCCTGCTTCTCCAGAGGCGCCGTGGCCGGTAGCGTGAAGCTGTAGAGTCCAAGGGCAAGCGATGCAACGGCCGCCATCAGGAAAGTGTTGCGCAACCCGCCCGCAGCGATGGACTCACGCGAGTCCCAGGCGAACACAAAGCTGATCACCACCCCCGCGACGATCCAGCCCAGGGTGCCCCAGACCCGGATGCGCGAGAATTCCATCGCCGGGTCGCGCATCTGGCGGAACGCCACGGAATTGACCAGGGCCAGCGTCGGCATGTAGACCACCATGTAAGCCAGCACATACGGATAGAACGCGCTGAACTGCGCCGCCGAATACAGCTGGTACAACAGCACCGCCCCGATCAGGTGCAGCACCGCCAGGATCCGCTCGGCATTGAAATACCGGTCGGCGACCAGCCCGATCACCAACGGCGCGATGATCGCTCCCCAGGACTGGGTGGAAAATGCCATGCCAATCTGCCCACCGTTGGCACCCAGGGTGCTGGACAGAAACGTCCCGAGGGTGACGAACCAGCCCCCCCAGATAAAAAACTGCAGGAACATCATCACGCTCAGGCGTGCACTCATCGTGGTCATGACCGTCACCGTTTTATTTATTGTTTTTGTAAAGGACCGCTTCGCGCGGAAGCGGAGATAGATCCCCTCGCCACACAGGTATCGACCTATTTCAACAGGCCCAGCAGCCGCCGATTGAATGCTTCATCCGCCGTCACACCGGCAAAATCATCGAATGCCTTCTGCGTCTTGCTGATCATGTGCCGCTGGATGAACGCCGCGCCCTCTGCCGCCCCCTGTTGTGAATCCTTCAGGCAGCACTCCCATTCCAGCACCGCCCAACCCTTGAAGTCGTATTGCGTCAACTTGCTGAAGATCGACTTGAAATCGATCTGCCCGTCACCCAGCGAACGGAACCGACCAGGGCGATCCACCCAGCCCTGATACCCGCCATACACGCCAGAACGGGCATCGGGGCGGAACTCGGCGTCCTTGACGTGAAACATGCGGATGCGCGCGTGGTAGCGGTCGATGAATCCCAGATAGTCCATTTGTTGCAGCAATAGGTGACTCGGGTCGTAGAGAATGGCCGCCCGGGGATGATGGTCCACCGCCTCCAGGAAACGTTCGAACGAGGCGCCATCGTGCAGGTCTTCGCCGGGATGGATCTCATAGCACAGGTCGACACCGGCCTCGTCGAAGCAGTCGAGAATCGGCAACCAGCGCCGGGCCAGTTCGGCGAAACCTTGTTCCACCAGCCCTGATGGGCGCTGTGGCCACGGATACATATAAGGCCACAGCAGCGCACCGGAAAAGGTCGCATGGGCCTTGAGCCCCAGGCGTTGGCTGGCGCGAGCGGCCAGCTTCAGTTGCTCGATGGCCCACTCGGTGCGCGCCTGGGGTTGGCCGCGCAAGTGAGCCGGGGCGAAGTCGTCGAACAGCATGTCGAAGGCCGGGTGCACCGCCACCAATTGACCTTGCAAGTGCGTCGACAACTCGCTGATCTCGACGCCGGCCCGGGCGCAGATGGCTTTCAATTCGTCACAGTAATCCTGGCTTTCGGCGGCCCGGGCCAGGTCGATATAACGCGTGCCCAGGGTCGGCAATTGAATGGCCCTGTAGCCTTGCGAGGCGGCCCACCCGGCGATGTTTTCCAGCGTATCGAACGGCGCTTCATCGCACATGAACTGGGCCAGGAAAATCGCCGGCCCGCGCAGGCCTTCTGGGGTTTGATCGACGGTACTCACAACAGCGACTCTCCGGTGTTCAGCGCGGTCCACTTCGCCTCGCCACGATGGTTGATGACGGCGGCCTCGATAAACGCCATTGTGCGCAAACCCGTCTCGATACCGGGTACGCCAGGCACGTCGGGCCCTTCGACATGTGCGCGAATGGCACGGGCGAAGTCGCCGTAGAGGTTGGCCATCGCTTCCAGGTAGCCCTCCGGGTGCCCGGCCGGCAGGCGCATGCGACGGGTCGCCGCTTCGCACAACCAGGACTGGCCGACCCCACTGCGCAGGATGCGCAGGGGTTGGTCGATGGCGCGGTGGATCAGGCTTGTCGGCTCCTCCTGACGCCACTCCAGAGCGCCTTTATCCCCATAGACGCGGATCTTCAGCGGGTTCTCTTCACCCGTGCAGACCTGGCTGGCAAGCAGCACCCCGCTGGCACCGTCCTGCATCCGGAACAGCATGGCGACGTCGTCATCCAGTTGCCGGCCCGGGACATGGGTACCCAGCGTGGCGCAAAGCGCTTGGATCGGCTGGTCCGCAACGAACTCCGCCAGGGAAAACGCGTGGGTGCCAATGTCCCCGATGCATCCGCCCAGCCCGGACCGTGCCGGATCGTCACGCCACTGCGCCTGTTTGTTGCCTTGGGCGGCGAGGTCCTGGCTGAGCCAGCCCTGGGGATACTCGACGAACACTTTGCGCACCTTGCCGATCACGCCCGAGCGCACCATCTCACGGGCCTGCCAGACCATGGGATAGCCAAGGTAGGTGTGGGCCAGACCATAGAGGCAGCGGCTGCCTCGCAGATCATCTTTGAGCGCCAGCAACTCCTTGAGGTCCAGCGCGGCGGGTTTTTCGCTGAAGACATGGAAGCCGGACTTCAATGCCTGGCTGGCAATCGGGGCATGGAGGTGATTGGGCGTGACGATCACCAGCAATTCCATGCGTTGATCCAGGGGCAGCATCGCTTCAGCATCAAGCATCTGTTGCCAGTCGTGATAGCAACGGGACCCGGTCAACCCCAGGGACGCGCCGGTCTGCCGGTTGTTGTGGGGATCGCGGCTGAATGCACCACACACCAGCTCGAAGCCGCCATCCAGGCCCGCGGCCTGCCGATGGGCCTGACCAATGAATGCGCCTTCTCCACCGCCTACAAAGCCCATTCTTATTTTCCGTGCCACAGGGTTCATCGCGACGCGCTCATGTTGAAGTTGATGACAATGTAACCGGTTACATCACGACGGAATCTAGGCCCTGTTCTGCGCACTGTCAAACCCGATGCGTGCATGCACAGGCGTTTGTGAGGCAGGCAACCTGCGGTAAGCTCCTCAGCCGTGTGCCCCATTTGCGGCGCAGTATCGAGGTGCGTTTGTCCAATATTCGTGAAGTGGCGAGGCTGGCCGGCGTTTCAGTGGCCACGGTGTCCAGAACGCTGAAATCCCCCGAACGCGTGCTGCCTGAGACCCGGGAAAAGGTCAATGCGGCGGTGGAACAGGCCGGCTATCGACCGAACCTGATGGCCGTGCAGTTCCGCTCCCGGCGAACCGGAAACCTGGTGATCCTGGTGCCGAAGATCGCCAACACCTTTTTCGCCCGAGTGATCAGCGGTGCCCAACAGGCAGCGCAAGCGTCGGGTTATCGATTGCTGTTGTGCGACACCCAGGGTCGGGAAGACATCGAGCAGGAATTCGCCGCGCTGGTCTATGCACACCAGGCCGATGGGGTGATCCAGTTGCGGGCAAGCGACCCGTTCGTCTCGCTCCCTCCCGGCACCGATGCGCTGCCGCTGGTCAACGCCTGCGAAGTGGTCAAGGACGCCCCCTACCCGACCATCAGCCTGGACAATCGGGCCGCTGCCCGAGCCATGACCGAACACTTGCTCAGCCTGGGTCACCACCGTATCGGCATCATCAAGGGCCCGCGCAGCAGTCCCCTGACCCTGGACCGCGTCGCCGGCTATGAAGACGCCTTGCGTCACGCCGGTATCGCCATCGACCCAGGCCTGATCTGCCACGGCGATTTCACCTTGAGTGCCGGTTACGAAGGCGCCGGGGTGATGCTGGGGCTGGCCGAGCGTCCCAGTGCGTTGTTTTGCGAGAACGACGAGATGGCTATCGGCGCCCTCAAGCGCATCAAGCAAATGGGCCTGCGAGTCCCCGAGGATATTTCGCTGGTGGGCTTCGATGACATCCCGTTCGCGGCCTATTGCGACCCGCCGCTGACCACCATCTCCCAACCGGCCGAGGCTTTTGGTCAAACGGCGGTGGAGATGTTGATTGCGCGGATAGAGAACAAGCCTGTTGCACAACAACATGTGTTGTTGCCGTTTGAATTGACGCTGAGGGGCAGCACGGCGCCGGTGGCGAGCGAGCGAACTCCCACGCCACGGTGATCGGCGCAACCTCCAATCAGGCGAACGTCGCCCCCCGGGTATTCACGAACAGCGAATACAGCGAGTGACTGCCGGCCATGAACAACCGATTGCCCTCTCGCCCACCGAAGCAGACGTTGGGGCAGCGCTCGGGGAGTGAGATGTGCCCGATGGCCTTGCCCTCGGGGTTGAACACCCGCACGCCATCGAGCTTTTCCAGGTCGGCCTTGGGGTCGCCGTTGCCGCCCCAGCCACACCAGAGGTTGCCGCTCTCGTCGCACTTGATCCCGTCGATGGCGGCGTAATCCAGGCCCTCGATGTGTTTGCGCCGCTCTCCCAGCGTGCCGTCGTCCTTGACGGTGATCGCCCAGATCAAACGGTTGGGCTTGGCCCGCCCCTCCACCACATAGAGGGTTTTCTCGTCCGGAGAGAAACACAGGCCGTTCGGTCCCGCGAGGTCGTCGATCACCCGGCTGACCTTGCCGGTTTCGCCGTCGATGCGATACACCGCGTGGGGTTGGACAGGCGTGACCTTGTGCCCTTCGTAATTGTTACCGGTCTGGAACGGCGGGTCGGTGAACCAGACCGAGCCATCCCGCTTGCAGACGATGTCGTTGGGCGAGTTGAAGGGCTTGCCCTCGAAACTGTCCGCCAACACGGTGATGCTGCCGTTGTGCTCGGTGCGGGTAACGCGCCGACCCTCGCTCGACGTCGTGGAGCCCTCGCAGACCAACAGCCGCCCCTGGCGATCGCGGCACATGCCGTTGGAGAAATTGGCATGCTCGCGGTAGACCGACAGGCCGCCGGTGACTTCATCCCAACGCACGATGCGGTTGTTGGGAATATCGCTGACCAGGAGATAGCGACCGTCGCCAATCCACACCGGCCCCTCCGCCCAGCGCAAGCCTGTGGCGAGTTTTTCCACGCTGGCGTTGAAAATGCGCAGGTCCATGAAGCTGGGGTCGAGGATGTTGATCAAGGGATCCGGATAACGCTGGCTCAACGGTTCCGCCTGGGCGAGCCCCGGCAGATTGCCCAGGGTGGCGGCCGCCGCCGAAACCACCAGGGATTTTTTCAGGAACACCCGGCGGCCCTGATCGGCAGCGGTTGCAGTTTGCGAAGCATCCATCGTGGGTTTCTCCGTTAGTTATTATTGGACGGGGATGACAGTTTTACTCCGTGATAAGACATCGTACAAGACCATGCTTCCACTGCGCTTGGAATGAGAACACGCCTAGGGTTATCCCGACCTGCTGGTTAAGAGATATCCGCTGGTTGAGCGCTCCGTCTGACTTGTTCCGCTTCACCGGATACGGTACAAACGCAGACAAGTTGTACGACAACACTATAAAAATATCCGACCGAAGCCACTTTTTGCTCCGGCGACTTGCTTTCGGGAACACCTGCCATGACCCGCTCCACCGCCGTACCTGATACCCCCGCTCCGCTTCCACGCCATCTCGCGGTACTTGTCCTGTTGTGCATGGGTTGCGCCTTTGCCGGTAACCATGTCGCGGCACGGGCCGCATTCGACGATGGGGCCGGCGTATTGCTGGCGATCCTGATGCGCTCGGGCGGAACGCTGTTGGTGCTGGCCATGATGGTGCTGTGGCAGCGGCAGAACCTGCGTTTGCCAGCCGGGACCTGGCGCTGGCAATTGACGCTGGGCCTGTTGATCGGCGCCCAGAGCCTGTGTCTTTATTCGGCGGTGGCGAGGGTGCCGGTGGCGCTGGCGCTGCTGGTGGCGAATGTCTTTCCGATCCTGCTGGCGTTGTTGACCTGGGCGCTGGGCGGGCCACGCCCCACTGCGCGCACCGCCGCGTTGATGGGGATGATCCTCGTAGGCCTGGTCTTTGTGCTGGAAGTGCCGAGCCGGCTATCGTCCGAGCAAAGCGTCGGGCCGCAGTGGCTGCTGGGGGTGTGCCTGGCGTTCTGCGCGGCCTGCGTATTCGCCTGCGCGCTGTGGATCACCGACCACAAGTTGTCCCAGGTACGCGGCTCCGTGCGCAGCCTGCTGACGATTGCCATCGTATTCACCAGCGTCAACCTTGCCGGCCTGACCGGCGCCCTTCCCGGTGGTTTCGACCTGCCGGCCACCCGCACCGGTTGGTTCGCCCTGGCGACTCTGGTGGTGCTCTATGGCACCGGCTTCATCGTGCTGTTCATCTCTGTCCCCCGCCTGGACATGCCGCGCAATGCCCCGGTGATGAACATCGAACCGCTGGCGACCCTGCTGATCGGCTGGCTGGTGCTGGACCAGATGCTCAATCCGGGCCAGGTGCTCGGTGGCGTCATCGTGGTGACCGGTATCGTGCTGTTGACCTATCGCAAGGCCAAGCGTGTTGAGCCCGCGGTGGCTGGTGCCTTGGACTGAAGGCTGAAGCTGAATCCGTAGGAGCAAGGCTTGCCCGCGATGAAGACACCTCGGTCTCCCAGGAAATCCCCTCGTCAGCATCGCGGGCAAGCCTTGCTCCCACAGAGCCTTATTCCAGCAGAGCCTTGCGCTTCCAAGACCTGGTTCTCACAGTACTTTCAGCTCAGCAGCCTCTGCCGCTTTGAAACTTGTGTTCAAACCCAAAGTCCTAGCTCAGCCCTGAAACCTCGCCTGTCGACGGCGATGCGTTTTCCGGTGGATCGGCGCCAGTCCTGGCGCCCAGGCATTTTCCTCCTGAGCCGTTCGCACCATGCGCCACACTGTTCGCTCCTGCCGTTTCGCTTCGCTTTGCCTCATCCCCTTTTTCGCATTGTTCACCAACCCGGCCCATGCCCGAGGCGAAGGGCAACTGGTGGAGGCCATCAATGACTACCGCAGCCAATCCCATCGTTGTGAATGGCGCACCGTGCGTGCGTCCCCGCCATTGACGCTACGGTCACGCCTGGCCTTGCCCATCGGCTTTCGCGGCGGCCTGCGCGAAGCTCTCAAGGACGCCGGCTATCAGGCCCAGACTGTGCGCAGCATCCGCCTGACCGATGCGCGGGATGCCGATGAAGCATTCGAGATGCTGGCGGATGAACATTGCTCGACGCTGCTGGACAGCCAGTACGCGGACATCGGCGTCAATCGGGTCGGCGATGAGTGGCGCGTCGTGCTGGCGCAGCCCATGGGTGGCGCTCCGGTAAGCGATGCCTCCTCGACGGGCCAGTCGTTGCTGGCCCAGGTCAATGCGGCGAGGGCCCAGTCCCGCTTGTGCGGGCGCCAACGCTTCGCTGCCGCCCGGCCCCTGAGTTGGAACGCGGCACTGGGGACCGCAGCCCAGGGACACAGCCGGGCAATGGCCCGCGGCAACTATTTCGCCCACCGCGACCCGGACGGCCGCTCCGTCGCCGACCGGGCCAAGAGTGCCGGTTATCGTGGTCGTAAGTTTGGCGAAAACATCGCCGCCGGCCAGGGCTCACCGAACCAGGCCATGCGGGATTGGCTGGCGAGCCCAGGACATTGCGCCAACCTCATGAACCCGATGTTCACCCAGATGGGCGCCGCCTACGCCACCGACTCAGACAGCGACGCAGGGATCTACTGGACGATGGTGTTTGGCGCGCCGTGAAATGATGTCCTTACAATCCCGGTCTGGATCAAAAGTGAATCTCTCCCGCCGGCACCACATCGACCCGTGACACCGCGCCGCTGAGGCGGCCCAGACGGTTGTTGTGGTTGGCGATGATCTGCTCCGCCGCCAGGCTACCGTTGTCCACGGTGGAGTGGGCATCGGCGGCCAGGACCACGTCGTAACCCAAGGCATGGGCCTGGCGCACCGTCGCGTTGACGCAGTAGTCGGTCTGCAGGCCGCAGATCACCAGGCGGTCGATACTCCGGGCTTGCAGCAACGGTTGCAGGTCGGTCTGGTAGAAGGCATCCGGCGTGGTCTTGCGCACCCTCAGGTCATCCGCCGCGGTCTGCAGGCCGTCGGCCAGTTGCCAGGCGGCGGAGCCATACAGCAGCGAGCCTTGCAGCTCCTCGTGCTGGATCAGGATCACCGGCACGCCGATGGCCCTGGCCTTGGCACTGAGGTCGTTGATGGTCCGGATCACGCGCTGGCTTTCGAAGCATTCTTCTTCGCCGGAGCACAGTGCGCTTTGAACGTCGATGATGAGCAACGCGGAATTCATGGTGCCCCCTCCTCAATACCCCAACGATAACCCAGTGTTGCGGCGTGGATCGTTGGCACCGTAGAAACGGTTCTTGCCCACCGGCTTACCGCCCAGCGACGGGGCGCCCACCAGGATCGCGGCAATGTGGTTCGGATCCTGGGGACCGGCAAACTTGTGGCCCCAGCTCTCAAGGATTTTACGAGTGTCGGGGCTCGCCGCGAAGGTTTCCAGATTGGTCTCCTCGGGCATCCACTGTTGATGGAAACGCGGGGCGTCAACCGCTTCCTGCAAGTTCATGCCGTAGTCGATCACGTTGAGGATAGTCAGCAATGTCGCAGTGATGATGCGGCTGCCGCCCGGCGTTCCCACCACCATCACGGTCTTGCCGTCCTTGGTGACGATGGTCGGGCTCATGGAGGACAACGGTGCCTTGCCCGGAGCGATGGCGTTGGCTTCGCCTTGCACAAGGCCATACATGTTCGGCACGCCGACCTTGGCGGTGAAGTCGTCCATTTCGTCGTTGAGGATCACACCGGTCTTGCTCGCCATCACGCCGGCGCCGAACCAGTCGTTGAGGGTGTAGGTGACCGAAACCGCGTTGCCCCACTGGTCGACGATGGAATAGTGCGTGGTATTGCTGCCCTCATGAGGCGCCACGCCGGGTTTGATCTTCTGCGAATCCCCGGCCTTTTGCGGCTCGATGGCGGCGCGCAGTCTGGCGGCGTATTGCTTGTCCAGCAGATGATCGATGGGGTTCTGCACGAAGTCCGGGTCACCCAGGTAGCTGTTGCGATCCACGTAGGCGTGGCGCATGGCTTCGATCTGGTAGTGCATGGCCTGGGCCGAATGGAAGCCCAGGTCCTTCATCGGATAGCCGTCGAGGATATTCATGATCTGGCACAGTACCACCCCGCCGGAACTGGGAGGCGGTGCCGAAACGATGTGGTAGCCACGATAATCGCATTCCACCGGCGCCAGCTCGCGGGTCTTGTATTTGTCCAGGTCGGCCTGGGTGATGATGCCTTTGTTGGCCTGGCTGGAGGTGACCAGCGCATCGGCGACCCAGCCTTTGTAGAAGCCATCGGCGCCCTTGGCCGAGATCTCCCGAAGGGTCCGGGCGAGGTCCTTTTGCACCAGTTTCTGACCGACCTGCATCGGCTCGCCGTTGTGCAGGAAGATCGCGCCGGAGTCGCGCATGTCTTTCTTGAACACATCGGTGGCGGTTTCCAGCAGGTCCACATCGCCCTGCTCCAGGGTGAAGCCTTCCTCGGCCAGGCGGATGGCCGGGGCGATGAGCTCGGCGCGAGGCTTGCTGCCGTACTTCTTCAACGCCAGCTCCATGCCGGAAACGGTGCCGGGCACCCCGACCGCCAAGTGTCCGCGGGTGCTCAGGTCAGGGATGACATTACCATCCTTGTCCAGGTACATGTCGGCCGTGGCCGCCAGCGGTGCTTTTTCGCGGAAATCCAGGAATGTCTTGCGCCCATCGGCCAGTTGCAGGGTCATGAAACCGCCACCGCCCAGGTTGCCCGCCGCCGGATACACCACTGCCAGGGCATACCCCACCGCCACCGCCGCATCCACGGCATTGCCACCGTTCTTGAGCACGTCGACGCCTACGTGGGTGGCCAGATGCTGAGCCGTGACCACCATGCCGTTCTCGGCGGCGACCGGCGCCTGGGAGGCGGCTTGCACGTAGAAACAGCTGAGGGTCAGGGAGGTGGCCAGGAGGGTTCGGGCAAGGCATTCGAACTTCATGAGTCGGTCTCTTCTTGTTTTTAAAAGGTCGCGGATCGCATCAAGAGCATCAGGCAGTATGGCTTGGTTTGCGTAATCCGCCCGTTTGCTGTCGAGCGCATGACGCCACCGTAACCTTTGGGATAGGCTCTGGCGGATCACTTCCCCGTATAAGGACATCACCGATGACGCTGCGAATCGAACGCACGGACGCCCCCACCGACGAGGAGCGCCAGGCCATCCTCGCCCCGCTACGTGCCTACAACACGGCCAAGACCGGCGGAACGTCGCCGGAACTGGTCGCCTGGCTGGTGCGGGACGAACACAGCAACGACATCGTCGGCGGGCTCTACGGTCGGGTGTTTTTCAGTTGGCTGTATATCGAGCTGTTGGTGGTGCCGGAACAGGCACGCGGCCATGGCACGGGCTCGACCTTGATGCGAATGGCCGAGGAACTGGCCAGGGAGAAAGGCTGCGTGGGTATCTGGCTGGACACCTTCGACTTCCAGGCGCCGGAATTCTACAAAAAGCACGGCTTCACCGAGTGCGGCCGGATCGACGATTACCCGCTGGGCCATCAGCACTTCTTCTTCCAGAAGCGCCTGGCCCCGGCTGATTGAAACCGGCCCCCTTGTGGGAGCGGGCTTGCTCGCGATTGCGGTGGCCCTGTAACAGAGGTTTCGGATGATCCATCGCTATCGCGAGCAGGCTCGCTCCCACCTTGATTCCGGGGTGAACGCAGACCTGGGTTTCCCCCTATCCCCTGTGGGAGCGAGCCCTGCTCGCGATAGCGGACACCGCGGTCTATGCACCTAGAGGCAAGTCGCCAACGCCGCCAACCGACGCTTGGCCACGAAATCATCGTGCCGCGCGTAATAGTTCAGCGTCGTGCCCTGCGCCCCGCTCTCCAGGTCGACAAACGATTCGGCGGAGCGGGTATACACCGTCGAGCCGCCTTTCTTGCCCGGTTGCAGGTAAGCCCCGGCATCCACGCCAAACACCGCTTCGTCCTGCCAGGAAAACTGCACGCACTGAGCCACGACCTGTTCCGGTTTATCCGAGGTCATCGTCTTGTAAGGGGCTTGCGTCCGGGCCTGTTCCATCGCCGAACCCGCGCAGCCGGCCAGCAGGGTGGCGGCCAGGGCCACCGTCAACTTTCGCATTGCGTTCACTCATCGAGAAAAAACGGAATGTAGCACTTTGGCCCCCCCTGCAATCGCCCCTGCGACCATAAAGCTTTATCATGGCCGCAGTTTTGCTGATCGGGTCTGTCATGAAGTTCGCCATCGCGCTGTTTTCCGCCGCCCATGCACCCTCCTCGCGCCGTGCCCTTCTGTTCGCCCAGGCCGCGTTGGCCGGCGGGCATGAAATCGTCCGGCTGTTTTTCTATCAGGACGGCGTCCATAACGCCGACAGCGGCGTCGTCACGCCCCAGGACGAGGCAGACCTGCCCCGGCAATGGCGCACCTTTGTCAGCGACAACCAGCTCGACGGCGTAGTCTGCATCGCGGCAGCCTTGCGACGCGGGGTACTCAACGATGAAGAAGCCCAGCGCTACCGGCGTTCAGCGGTCAGCGTCGAGGCGCCCTGGACACTGTCCGGGCTGGGCCAGTTGCACGATGCAATCCAGGACGCTGACCGTTTGATCTGTTTTGGAGGCGCATGATGGCCAAATCTCTATTGCTGATCAGCCGCCAGGCGCCCTGGTCGGGGCCGGGTGCACGGGAAGCTCTCGACATCGTGCTGGCCGGCGGCGCATTTGACCTGCCCATCGGCCTGCTGTTTCTCGACGACGGGGTGTTCCAACTGCTCACGGGCCAGAACGCCAAGGCTGTCCAGCAAAAAGACCTGAGCGCCAACCTGCAGGCGCTGCCGATGTTCGGTGTCGAAGCGCTGTTCGTCTGCGCCGACAGCGCCGCCCAACGGGGCATCGATACCGAGGCCCTGGCACTGGATGACCTCAACGTGCTGACCGCCCAGGACATCGCCGCCCTCATTGACCGTTACGACCAGGTGATCACTCTCTGATGTCGACTTTGCATGTATTGTCCCATTCGCCCTTTGGCGACCAGCGCTTCACCAGTTGCCTGCGGGTCCTGGGGGCGCAGGATGCACTGCTGCTATGCGGTGACGCGACCTATGCGTTGCAAGCTGGTAGCGCACCGTTCGAAAAGCTGCAAAGCAGCAAGTTGAATCTGTTCGTGCTGGCCGAAGACCTCCAGGCCCGAGGCCTGCATCTTCCAGACTGGGCCGAAGCCGTTGATTACCCAGCCTTCGTCGAACTGTCGATCCGGCATGACAAGGTCAACACGTGGTTATGAATGTACTGAACGTGGGCGACCGCGCCATCACGCTGGACAAGGACGGCTACCTGGCCGACCTGAACGACTGGTCGGCCGATGTCGCCAGTGCGCTGGCTACCGCCGAAGGCATCGAGTTGAGTCCCGAACACTGGGAAATCCTCGAACTGTTGCGCGGCTTCTACGACGAATTCCAGCTCTCCCCCGCGACCCGGCCCCTGATCAAGTACACCGCCCTGAAACTGGGAGCGGACAAAGGCAACAGCCTGCACCTGAACCGATTGTTCAAAGGCACCCCCGCCAAACTCGCCGCCAAACTGGCGGGCCTGCCAAAACCGACGAACTGCCTATGACCGACTTCCCATCGCTGACCCTCCAGACCCCGGCCGAACATCCTTTCGCCCAGTTCGTGCGCATCCTTGGCAAAGGCAAACGCGGCGCCCGCAACCTGACCCGTGAAGAAGCCCGCGAGGCCATGGGCATGGTGCTGGACGAGCAGGTCGAGGACACCCAACTGGGCGCCTTCCTGATGCTGTTGCGGCACAAGGAAGAAAGCGCCGAGGAAATGGCCGGCTTCACCGAAGCCCTGCGCGAGCGCCTGGTCGTCCCGGCACTGACGGTGGACCTCGACTGGCCCACCTATGCCGGCAAGAAGCGCCACTTGCCATGGTACCTGCTGGCCGCCAAGTGCCTTGGGCAAAACGGCGTGCGGATCTTCATGCACGGCGGCGGCGCTCATACGGCGGGCCGTCTTTATACAGAACAGCTGTTGGGGCTTCTGCAAATCCCCCTGTGCCGCGACTGGCAACAGGTGAGCGCCGCCCTGGACCACGGCGGCCTGGCCTTCATGCCCCTGGTGGACTGGGCGCCGCCAATGCAGCGCATGATCGACCTGCGCAACACCCTTGGCCTGCGTTCGCCGATCCATTCCCTGGCGCGGATTCTCAACCCGCTGAAGGCTCGTTGCGGGCTGCAAAGTATTTTCCACCCTGGCTACCAGGCGGTGCATCGCGAGGCCAGCGGCTTGCTCGGCGACACCGCCATCGTCATCAAGGGCGACGGCGGCGAGATCGAAATCAACCCGGACGCCGACAGCCATCTGTACGGCACCACCGGCGGCGTGAGTTGGGACGAAGAATGGCCACGGCTTTCGGAGCAGCGCCACGTCAAGCCGGAAAGCCTTGATCCCGACCATTTGAAAGCGGTCTGGCGTGGTGAGGTTGAAGACAGCTACCCGCAACTGGCACTGATCGCCACGATGGCTTTGGCCCTGCGCGGCCTGGGCCTGACCCGCGAAGAAGCCTTCGACCGCGCCCGCCTGTACTGGGATGCACGCGATAGATCGAGTTAATCGATCATCAACGCCCAACCTTTGCGCTTTTTGTTCGAACCTATCGGAATAGACTCGTCTCCAATGTTTACAGGTCGAGGAGATCGAGATGGGTTTGTTAGTCAAAGGTCGCTGGCAGGACCAGTGGTATGAAAGCAAGGATGGCACTTTCCAGCGCGAACAGGCGCAACGTCGCCACTGGATCACCGCCGATGGCAGCGCCGGCCCTACGGGGGACAGCGGGTTTGCCGCCGAATCGGGACGTTACCACCTGTACGTTTCTCTGGCTTGCCCCTGGGCCCACCGCACGCTGATCTATCGCAAGCTCAAGGGCCTGGAAGACCTGATCGATGTCTCGGTGGTCAGCTACCTGATGCTGGAAAACGGCTGGACCTTCGACAAGGCCCACGGCTCCACCGGCGACAAACTGGACGACCTGAATTTCCTGCACCAGCGCTATACCAGCGACACGCCGGACTACACCGGCCGCGTCACCGTGCCCGCCCTGTGGGACACGCAGCGCAAACGCATCGTCAACAACGAATCGGCGGAAATCATCCGCATGTTCAACAGCGCCTTCGACGGCCTGACCGGCAACGACCTGGATTTCTACCCCGAACACCTGCGCAGCGATATCGATGCCCTGAACGAGCGCATCTACCCCGCCGTGAACAACGGTGTCTATCGCGCCGGGTTCGCCACCACCCAGCAAGCCTATGAAGAAGCCTTCGATCAGTTGTTTACCGAACTGGACCGACTGGACGGGTTATTGGGGTCGAAACGCTATCTGACCGGTGAATACCTTACCGAAGCCGATATCCGCCTGTTCACCACGTTGATCCGCTTCGATGCGGTGTACTTCGGCCATTTCAAATGCAACCTGCGACGCATCGCCGATTACCCGAACCTGTCGAACTGGCTACGGGAGATGTATCAGTGGCCGGGGATTGGCGAAACCGTGGATTTTGTCCATATCCAGCGTCATTACTACGGCAGCCACAAGACCATCAATCCCAATGGGATCGTGCCCAAGGGGCCGTTGCAGGACTTCACGGTTGAGCATGATCGGGAGAGGTTGAATGGGAAAGGGATCTGGCGGGGGGTTGAGGACTGATCCTGAAAATCTGTTGCCGTTGAGGGCCCTTTCGCGAGCAAGCCCGCTCCCACATTGGATCGTGCCAAGCCGAAATATCACGGCCGGCTTCAATCCCCTGTGGGAGCGGGCTTGCTCGCGAAGGGCGCGACGCGGTCTTCAGACTTGCCCCTGCGCCCCCTCAAACCACGCCAGCTTCTCACGCAGTTGCACCACTTCCCCAACGATCACCAAGGTCGGTGCATGGACCTCATGCTCGGCCACCAATTTCGGCAAATCCGCCAGGGTGCCGGTGAACACTCGCTGGTTGGAAGTCGTGCCCTGCTGGATCAGCGCCGCCGGCGTATCGGCCGCGCGACCGTGCCGAATCAGCTCGGTGCAAATGCTCGGCAGCCCCACCAACCCCATGTAGAACACCAGGGTCTGGGCCGGGGACACCAGGTCTGCCCACGGCAAGTTGCTGCTACCGTCCTTGAGATGGCCGGTGATGAAACGCACCGACTGGGCGTAGTCACGATGGGTCAATGGAATCCCGGCATACGCCGCGCAGCCACTGGCGGCGGTAATGCCCGGGACGACCTGGAACGCGATGCCGTGGGCCGCCAGTTCCTCGATCTCTTCGCCGCCGCGCCCGAAGATGAACGGATCGCCGCCTTTGAGCCGTACCACGCGCTTACCCTGCCGGGCCAGGTCCACCAGTTGCTGGTTGATCTGGTCCTGGGGCACCGCGTGCTCGGAGCGGCGCTTGCCGACGTAGATCCGCTCGGCATCACGCCGGCACAGCTCCAGAATCGCCGGCGCCACCAGGCGGTCGTAAAGCACCACGTCCGCCTGTTGCATCAAGCGCAGGGCACGGAAGGTCAGCAGATCAGGGTCACCGGGGCCGGCCCCTACCAGATAGACTTCGCCGCGGGCGTCTGGCGCCTGGCCGTCGATTTTTTCGCGTAACAGGCGCTCGGCCTCGGCGCCCTGCCCGGCCAGTTGCCGGTCGGCAATCGGTCCCTGGAACACGTCCTCCCAGAACGCCCGCCGTTGCTGCACGTCGGGGAACAACCGTTTGACCTGGCTGCGAAAACGCGCCGCCAGCCCGGCCAGTTGCCCGTAGGTCGACGGGATCCAGGTTTCCAGCTTGGCCCGGATCAGCCGTGCCAGCACGGGTGCGTCACCGCCGCTGGAGACAGCGATCACCAGCGGCGAGCGATCGACGATGGCCGGGAAGATCACGCTGCACAGGGCCGGCGCATCCACCACGTTGACCGGCACGCAACGCTGATGGGCATCGGCGGACACCCGGGCGTTGAGCGATTCGTCGTCCGTGGCGGCGATGACCAGGCCGCAGCCGTCCAGGTCAGCTTCCACATAGCCACGCAGGCGGCATTCACCACCGCTGCCACTGACCAGTTCCCGCAGTTGCGGCTCGATGTCGGGTGCGACCACCCGCAACAACGCGCCGGCATCGGCCAGCAGGCGGGATTTGCGCAAGGCAATCTCCCCACCGCCAACCACCAGCACGCGGCCGCCGCGAAGGTTATGGAACAGTGGCAGATAGTCCATTCAACCGATGACCTCGATGCCGCCCATGTAAGGCTTCAACACTTCGGGCACACGGATCGAACCGTCGGCCTGCTGGTAGTTTTCCAACACGGCCACCAAGGTACGACCGACCGCCAGGCCCGAGCCATTGAGGGTATGGACCAGCTCAGGCTTGCCGGTTTCCGGGTTACGGAAGCGCGCCTGCATGCGACGGGCCTGGAAATCCCCACAGTTGGAGCACGAGGAAATCTCGCGGTACTTGTCCTGGCTCGGGATCCAGACTTCCAGGTCATAGGTTTTCACTGCGCTGAAGCCCATGTCGCCAGTGCACAGCGCCAGGGTGCGATACGGCAGTTCCAGCAGTTGCAGGACCTTCTCGGCGTTGGCGGTCAGGCTTTCCAGTGCTTCCATGGACTTCGAAGGCTCGACGATCTGCACCATCTCGACCTTGTCGAACTGGTGCTGGCGGATCATGCCACGGGTATCACGACCCGACGCTCCGGCCTCGCTGCGGAAGCACGGCGTATGGGCGACGAACTTGATCGGCAATTGCTTGGCATCGATGATCTCGCCAGCAACGATGTTGGTCAGCGACACTTCGGCGGTCGGGATCAGGTACAGGTCGGCTTCACCATCGCGACCGATCTTGAACAGGTCTTCTTCGAATTTCGGCAACTGACCAGTGCCTTGCAGGGCCGGCGCCTGGACCAGATAGGGCGTGTACGCCTCTTCGTAGCCATGCTCGGTGACGTGCAGGTTGATCATGAACTGGGCCAGGGCACGATGCAGGCGGGCAATCGGTCCGCGCAGCAACGCGAAACGGGCGCCGGACAGCTTGGCGGCGGTTTCGAAGTCCAGCCAGCCGAACTTCTCGCCCAGGGCCACGTGATCCTGCACCGGGAAATCGAAGGTCTTCGGCGTGCCCCAGCGACGCACTTCGACGTTGCCGTCTTCATCCTCGCCAACCGGCACAGACTCGTGAGGCAGGTTCGGAATGCCCAGCAGGATCGCATCCAGCTCGGTCTGGATCCGATCCAGCTCGATCTTGCCATTGTTGAGTTCGGTGCCCATGTTCTCGACGTTCGCCATCAACGGCGCAATGTCTTCGCCGCGTTGCTTGGCCTGGCCGATGCTCTTGGAGATCGCATTACGCTCGGCTTGCAGCCTTTCGGTCAGGGTCTGGACGCTCTTGCGCTGCTCTTCCAGCGCTTCGATGCGCGCGACGTCGAGGGCGAAGCCACGGGATGCCAGGCGGTCCGCTACGTCCTGAAGGTTGCTACGTAACAGTTTGGAATCGAGCATGTCGGTCTCTCGTTTAGATTAGTTTGGTCAGGGACAGGCCAGCCCAGGTCGCGAGCAGCCCGCCGAATACGCTGGCGGCCGCATAGCCCAGGGCCAGCGGCACCTGCCCGCTTTCCAGCAGGCGCACCGTATCCAGTGAAAAGGACGAAAAGGTCGTCAGGCCGCCAAGGAAGCCGACGATAAGCCCCGCGCGCACTTCGACAGGCACTTCGGGACGAATCAGAAACAGACCGTATAGAACGCCGATCAGCAGACAGCCCACGATATTAACGGTCAGCGTCGCGGTATAGAAGTGCCGTGGCCAATTTGCGTTGACCCAATTACCGGCGGCGAAACGTGCCAGTGTGCCGGCAATACCACCAGCGGAAACTGCAAGTATCAGAGGGATCAAGGCTTTCTCCGCTGCCGTGGGCTCAGGCGATCCAATTGCGCCAGGTGGTTGAGTTTTTCACCAATCTTCAACTCAAGGCCACGGGGCACCGGTTGGTAGAACGACTGGGGTTCGAGTTCTTCGGGGAAATAGTCTTCGCCAGCGGCATAAGCATCCGGCTCGTCGTGGGCGTAACGGTATTCTTCGCCATAGCCCAGCTGCTTCATGAGCTTGGTCGGCGCGTTGCGCAGGTGCAGCGGTACCTCAAGGGAACCATGCTCGGTAGCGCTGCGCATCGCCGCCTTGAAGCCCATGTACACCGCGTTGCTTTTTGGCGCGCAGGCCAGGTAGGTGATGGCCTGGGCCACGGCGAGTTCGCCTTCGGGACTGCCAAGGCGCTCCTGCACGTCCCAGGCTGCCAGACAGAGGCTCAGGGCACGCGGGTCGGCATTGCCGATGTCCTCGCTGGCCATGCGCACCACCCGTCGCGCCAGGTACAACGGATCGCAACCGCCGTCGATCATTCGCGCGAACCAGTACAGCGCCGCGTCGGGATTGGAACCGCGTATGGATTTGTGCAGCGCCGAAATCTGATCGTAGAACGCCTCGCCCCCCTTGTCGAAGCGCCGACGGGTATCGCCCAGCAGGCTTTGCAGCAGCTCGATACCGATCTCGCTGTCGTCTTCGGCCAGGTCCGAAGCGTTCTCCAACAAATTGAGCAACCGCCGGCCATCGCCATCGGCGGCGGACAGCAGCATCTGGAACCCTTCATCGCTCAAGCGCAGCTTGCGCTTGCCCAGGCCCCGCTCCTCGGTCAGCGCTCGCTGCACCAGCTTGCGCATCGCCGCCTCGTCGAGGCTCTTGAGGACATAGACCCGTGCTCGGGACAGCAAGGCGTTATTGAGTTCGAAAGAAGGGTTTTCGGTGGTCGCGCCGATGAAGATCAGCGTGCCATCCTCGACGTATGGCAGGAAGGCATCCTGTTGCGACTTGTTGAAACGGTGTACTTCGTCGACGAACAGAATGGTGCGTTTGCCATACTGCCCGGCCTGTTGCTTGGCCACTTCCACCGCCTGGCGGATTTCCTTGACCCCGGCCAGCACCGCCGACACTGTTTCGAAATGAGCGTCCGAGACTTCCGCCAGCAGCCGTGCCAGCGTGGTCTTGCCCACGCCCGGAGGCCCCCAGAAGATCATCGAGTGCAAGGCTCCCTGCTCCAGCGCTTCGCGCAAGGGCTTGCCGCGAGCGAGCACATGCTCCTGGCCGACATACTCATCCAGATTGGTCGCCCGCAAGCGGGCGGCCAATGGCTGAGCAATCGGGGCGCTACGAAACAGGTCCATCACTGCCTATCAAACCTCCGCTGGACTCTCTTGAACAACTCGATCCATTGTGGGAGCGGGCTTGCTCGCGAAGGCGGAGTATCAGTCAACATTGATGTTGAATGCAGTACCGCCTTCGCGAGCAAGCCCGCTCCCACAGGGGTTGAGTCTTATTCCTGGATCACATCCGCACCCTTGGGGATGTCGAACTTGAACTTGGACGCAGGAATACTCTCGTTGGCCTTCACACCCGTAAACAGGATGTTGGTGCGCTGGCCGACACTGTCGATCAACTGCATGTCATTGACCAGGCCATTGCGGAACGACAGGCGCAGGCTGTCGAACAGGCTGTCCTTGGTCTTGGGCTTGAGGGTGAAGTCAATCACGCCGCCCGCTTCCCTGGCACTGATGTCGAAGCTTTGGCTGATCTTGGAAATGTCGCCCGAAAGCAGCAACGCCGGGGTCTGGGTCAGGCGCTGGTCGAGCGTCTTGATGGTGACCTGCTCCAGGTCCGGGTCCCACAAGGAGACTTTCTGGCCGTCGGACACCATCAGTTGCTCGGCCGGTGCATCGGTGTGCCAGTAGAACAGCCCCGGACGCTGCAGGGCCATGTCACCAGCCGTTTCCTGCAACTGAGTACCGCTGCCGTCGAGGGTCAACTGGGAGAAACGCGCGGTCAGGGTCTTGGAACCTTCCAGTAACTGGGTCAGGCGAGCCACATCCTTTTCAGCGGCATGGGCCGACAAGGTGGTCAGAGCCAGTACGGGCAACAGCAGCATGCGAATCAGGCGCATGGGAGTCCTCATGAAGTCGTGGGGGGCGAGTGGTCTGATGCCAGGCCGCTCAGGTCGTTAGTCGCGCATCGGGCCCGGCGCCAGTACTTCGCGCGAGCCGTTGGTGTTCATGGCCGTCACGACCCCGGCCATTTCCATGGCTTCGATCATGCGCGCGGCGCGGTTGTAGCCGATCTTGAGTTTGCGCTGGACGGCAGAAATCGACGCCCGGCGGCTTTCCAGGACGAACTGCACCGCTTCGTCATAGAGCGCATCGGTTTCCGCATCCTCGTCGCCACCGCCACCACCGCCTTCGAAGCCGCTGCCGGCTTCTTCGACGCCGTTGAGGATGTCGTCGTTGTATTCAGGGGCGCCACGCAGTTTCCACGCTTCTACCACCCGGTGAACTTCATCATCGGACACGAACGCCCCGTGCACCCGGATCGGCAGGCTGGTGCCCGGCGGCATGTAGAGCATGTCACCATGACCCAGCAATTGCTCGGCGCCACCCTGGTCGATGATGGTCCGTGAGTCGATCTTGCTCGACACCTGGAACGCCATGCGGGTCGGGATGTTGGCCTTGATCAGGCCGGTAATCACATCCACCGACGGCCGCTGGGTGGCGAGAATCAGGTGAATACCGGCCGCACGTGCCTTCTGGGCAATACGGGCGATCAGTTCTTCGACCTTCTTGCCGACGATCATCATCATGTCGGCGAATTCGTCCACCACCACCACGATGGTCGGCAGCTTGTGCAACAACGGCGCTTCGTCGTGGATACTTTCGCGGTGGTACAGCGGGTCGGTCAGAGGCGTGCCCGCCTCTTCGGCTTCCTTGACCTTGGCATTGAAGCCCGACAGGTTACGCACGCCCAGCTTCGCCATCAGCTTGTAGCGCCGCTCCATCTCGGCGACGCTCCAGCGCAGGGCATTGGCGGCGTCCTTCATGTCGGTGACCACCGGGCACAGCAGGTGCGGGATACCCTCGTAGATCGACAGCTCGAGCATTTTCGGGTCGATCATGATCAGCTTGGCGTCTTCCGGGCCGGACTTGAACAGGATCGACAGGATCATGGCGTTCACGCCCACCGACTTACCGGAACCGGTAGTACCGGCCACCAGCAGGTGGGGCATCTTCGCCAGGTCGGTGATGACCGGCTTGCCGCCGATGTCGTGGCCCAGGGCCAGGGTGACCGGCGACTTGTGGTTGTCATACTCGGGCGTGGACAGCACTTCGGAGAACCGTACGATCTGGCGGTCTTCGTTGGGGATCTCGATACCGACGGTGGTCTTGCCCGGAATCACTTCCACCACCCGCACGCTGGTCACGGCCAGCGAGCGCGCCAGGTCCTTCGCCAGGTTGGCGATGCGGCTGACCTTCACGCCCGCGGCCGGCTGGATTTCGTAACGAGTGATGACCGGACCCGGATGGATCGAATCCACCGACACCTCGACACCGAACTCCTTGAGCTTGATCTCCAGCAGGTGACCGACGGCGGCCAGGGACTCGGGGGAATAGTTGAGCTGCTTCTTCTCGGCGGGGTCCAGGATCGAAATCGGCGGCAAGGTGCCTTCCACCGCGCTGTCGACGAACAGCGGCACCTGTTTTTCCTTCTGCACGCGCTTGCTCGGTTCCGGGGCCTTGGCCGGCGCTGGGGTGATGACAGGCGGCACCTGTTTCTCGCGCTCGGACATGTGCTTGCTCAGGGCTTGCTCGCGCTCGATCAGGCGCTCCTTGACCTTGGCCTGCTCGCGCTTGTCGGGCACCACTGGCGCCACGACGTCATGGACCCGATCATCCACTTCACGCAGTTGCGCCACCAGTTGCTTGCGCTCGGTGCGCGCCGCCCACCAACGGTTCACGGCTCCCTGGATCAGTTCGATCAGGTCGAGGGTGATCTTGCCGGTCACGTCCATGACCTTGAACCAGGAAAGATCGGTAAACACCGTCAGGCCGAACAGGAACAGGGCGATGAACAGCAGCGTGCTGCCCTGGATATTCAGTGCGTTCCTGGCCAGGTCGCCGAGGCTTTCACCCAGCGCACCGCCCGCCCCGGCTGGCAGGCCGGTAGGGGCATGGAAATGGATATGGGCCAGCGCGGCCCCCGACAGCACCAGGAACACCAGGCCGATCAGGCGCCAGGAGAACAGCCAGCCGCTCCACTGCCATGGCTCGTGACGCTGGCGAAAGATCTGGTAGGCCTTGATCGCCAGCAGCAAGGGAAAGATATAGGCGAAATAGCCCAGCACCATGAACAGGATGTCGGCGCTGTAGGAACCGGCCGGCCCGCCAAAGTTCTGCACGTCCTCGATCTTGCTGTTGTGGCTCCAGCCCGGATCGTCCTTGCCATAGGTCAGCAGGGCCATCATCAGGAACAGGCACAAGGCTCCGATGGCGATCAATGCACCTTCCTTGAGCCGGTAGTGCAACTGCTGGCGCCAGAGCGGAACGACTGTCTTGGGTGCTGCGGTGGATTTTTTCAAAACGCTTCTTTTCCTGCGCCAATGGCGCGTCCATCTGTTGAATGACTGCAATAAACTGCTCGAAACGAGCAGGTAAAAAAGTGAATGTGCACAATTGGTACTATTTTTACCACCGAGACGTGCATCCGGAAAACCGCAGGTGTTGCCGAAGATGTGGACCTTTGGCCCAGCCTGCGTTCAAAACATGTGCATTGTACGGTTTTATCGGTTCCGAGGCATCGCATCGCCTCAGGTACAAGCATAGCCAGAATCAGGGTTAACCGGAGCCAATTTGAGCATGCATTCTCTTTTGTGACAAAGGCTTATGAGGTGTTTTTATGAACGAAGCGAAGCATTCACGCCTGATCATTCTCGGCTCCGGCCCCGCCGGTTACAGCGCAGCCGTATACGCCGCCCGTGCCAACCTCAAACCTGTTGTCATCACTGGCCTGCAGGCCGGAGGCCAGCTCACCACCACCGTCGAAGTCGATAACTGGCCCGGCGATGTCGAAGGCCTGACCGGCCCAGTGCTCATGGAACGCATGCAGCGGCACGCCGAGCGCTTCGACACACAGATTGTCTACGACCATATCCACACCGCCAAGTTGCAGCAGCGTCCGTTCGAGCTCATCGGCGACAGCGGCACCTACACTTGCGATGCCTTGATCATCGCCACCGGCGCCTCGGCCCAATACCTGGGCCTGCCCTCGGAGGAAACCTTCGCCGGCAAGGGCGTTTCCGCCTGCGCCACCTGCGACGGGTTCTTTTACCGTAACCAGGTGGTGGCGGTGGTCGGCGGTGGGAACACGGCCGTGGAGGAAGCCTTGTACCTGTCCAACATCGCCAGGGAAGTGCACTTGATTCATCGCCGGGACAAGCTGCGCTCGGAAAAAATACTCCAGGACAAACTCTTCGAAAAAGCCGCCAACGGCAATATTCGCCTGCACTGGAACCAGAATCTGGACGAAGTGCTGGGCGACGCCAGTGGCGTGACCGGCGCCCGCCTGCGCAACAGCCAGAGTGGCGAGACCAGCACATTGCAACTGGCCGGCGTGTTCATCGCCATCGGCCATAAACCCAATCCGAACTGTTCCAGGGCCAGTTGAGCATGCGCGACGGCTATCTGCTGGTGCGCGGCGGCAGCGAAGGCAATGCCACCGCCACCGATATCGAAGGCGTGTTCGCGGCCGGCGACGTGGCCGATCATGTGTATCGCCAGGCCATTACCTCCGCCGGCGCCGGCTGCATGGCCGCGCTCGATGCGGAAAAGTATCTCGATGACATCCCTGCCGTTTGACGGTTATCTTTGGACAAGCGCTCATGTGTGGCGAGGGATTCCCCGCCGGGCTGCCCGGCAGCCCTAAAAACGGCTACTCGGTGGGCCAGGCAGACCGAATTGACTGCCTTGGGGCCGCTGCGCCGCCCAGCGGGGATAAGTCCCCTCGCCACATTACCCTCCCCTTCCGCAATCCCGGACCACCATGCTGACTTGGTTACAACGCAACACCTTCGATTTTCCTCCCCTGGAAAAAGCCATGCGCGACCCCAACGGTTTGCTGGCCGCTGGCGGCGATCTGTCTGCCGACCGATTGATCCAGGCCTACCGCCATGGGTGCTTCCCATGGTTCTCCGAAGGCCAGCCGATCCTGTGGTGGTCACCTGACCCGCGCACCGTTCTGTTTCCCGACGAGCTGCACATCTCCCGCAGCCTGGGCAAGCTTTTGCGCAAGCAGCGTTACCAAGTGACGTTCGACAAGGACTTCGCAGCCGTCATCAAGGCCTGCGCCGAGCCCCGCGCCTACGCCGACGGCACCTGGATCACCGAAGCCATGCAAACCGCCTACCTGCAGTTGCATCGGCGCGGCTTCGCCCATTCGGTGGAGGTCTGGGACGAGGGCCAGTTGGTGGGCGGCCTGTACGGCCTGGCCATGGGGCAGCTGTTTTTCGGCGAATCCATGTTCAGCCGTGCTGACAATGCCTCGAAATTCGGCTTTGCGACGCTGGTCAACCATCTCAAGACCGCCGGTTTCGTGCTGATAGACTGTCAGATGCCCACCGAGCACCTGCACAGCCTGGGCGCCCGCTCGATTCCGCGGGCAATGTTTGCCGGTTATCTCAGGGCACATCTGGACCGCCCCAACCAGGCCACCTGGGTTTGCTGAGCGACATCGGCGCGCGTGGCTTACACTTAACCAAAGCTTATCCCCGAGGGTTGATCATGACCGAGTTGGCGCGTTTGAAGTTCTATGCCACTCAGCCCCACTCTTGCAGCTATCTGCCCGAGGAGCAGGCCACCACGCTGTTCCTCGACCCTAGCCAGCCCATGGACGTGCATGTCTACGCAGACCTGTCGGAGATGGGCTTTCGTCGCAGCGGCGATCACCTCTACCGGCCTCATTGCCAACATTGCAATGCGTGCGTACCGGCGCGCATCCCCGTGACGCAATTTGCCCCCAATCGCCAGCAAAAACGCATCTTCAAGCGCAACGCCGACATCCAGGTCCGGCCGGCCAAGCCACAGTTCACGGAAGAGTATTTCGATCTGTACCAACGCTATATCGAGCAGCGCCATGCCGACGGCGACATGTACCCGCCCAGCCGCGATCAGTTCTCGACTTTTCTTGTACGCGACCTGCCTTTCTCCCGCTTCTATGAATTCCGCCTCGAAGGACAACTGGTGGCTATTGCCGTGACGGACTTGCTGCCCAACGGATTGTCCGCGGTGTACACCTTTTATGAGCCCAACGAAGAACGGCGCAGCCTGGGGCGTTTCGCCATTCTCTGGCAGATTGCCGAAGCCCGGCGCCTGGGCCTTGAAGCGGTGTACTTGGGCTACTGGATCAAGAACTGCAAAAAGATGAACTACAAGACCCAATATCGGCCCATCGAACTGCTGATTAACCAGCGCTGGGTTGTCCTTAACTAGACTTTGTACGAAAAGTCACCGAGCGCGGCGATCAGGCACTTTTCGTGCAAAGTCCAGGAAACCCAAGAACCCCTTGGCGTGCCCCCCCTTTTTCGGGCACAATGCACGCCGCTTTTGCCTGGCGCAGTTGCACCGGGCCATTCACTGGACACCGAGGGCTTTACTGCATGTCGAAAGAAGACAGCTTCGAAATGGAAGGCACTGTCGTCGACACCCTGCCCAACACCATGTTTCGTGTGGAGTTGGAAAATGGGCACGTCGTTACCGCGCATATCTCCGGCAAGATGCGCAAGAACTACATTCGTATTCTTACCGGTGACAAAGTGCGCGTCGAGCTGACGCCCTATGACTTGAGCAAAGGGCGCATCACCTACCGCGCTCGCTAACAGGTCGACACAAGACGCCCGGCTCATGCCGGGCGTTTTTGTTTGCCTGTGACTAAGCCTCACAAGTGCTGGCAATAACACCCAGTATTGAGGCCAACCCCATACCCTGTGGGAGCGGGCTTGCTCGCGAATGCGGTCGATCAGCTTGTATAGATGCCGAATGTGAAATCGCATTCGCGAGCAAGCCCGCTCCCACAGGGTTCGATGCGCTTCTCGAAAAAAGCAAAAAGGCGCCTTTCGGCGCCTTTTGCATTGTTGCGTATAACGATCAAGCCATTTCGGCCGTGGTTTCGAACTCGAAGGTCAGTTCGCCATCCTTGATGTCGATGTGGACCACACCGCCATGCTCGGCCAGTTCGCCAAAGAGAATCTCCTCCGCCAGCGGACGCTTGATCTTGTCCTGGATCAGGCGAGCCATCGGCCGCGCACCCATGGTCACGTCGTAGCCACCCTCCGCCAGCCAGCTGCGGGCCGCATCGGTAACTTCCAGCAACACACGCTTGTCTTCGAGCTGCGCCTGGAGTTCGGTAAGGAACTTGTCCACCACGCTCTTGATGACCTCATGACTGAGGCGACCAAACTGGATGATGGTGTCCAGGCGGTTGCGGAATTCAGGCGTGAAGCTCTTCTTGATCACTTCCATCGCATCGGACGAATGGTCCTGATGGGTGAAACCGATCGAAGCACGAGCCGCTGTCTCGGCACCGGCGTTCGTGGTCATGATGATGATCACGTTGCGGAAATCCGCCTTGCGCCCGTTGTTGTCGGTCAACGTACCGTGATCCATCACCTGCAGCAGCAGGTTGAAGACTTCCGGATGCGCCTTCTCGATTTCATCGAGCAGCAATACGCAATGAGGCTGCTTGGTGATGGCTTCGGTGAGCAGGCCGCCCTGGTCGAAACCGACATAGCCCGGAGGCGCACCGATCAGACGCGAAACGGTATGGCGCTCCATGTACTCGGACATGTCGAAACGAACCAGTTCGATGCCCATCGCCTTGGCCAGTTGCCGCGCCGCTTCGGTCTTGCCCACACCGGTGGGACCTGCGAACAGGAACGAACCGACCGGCTTGTCCGGCGACTTCAGGCCGGCGCGCGACAGCTTGATGGCGGTGGACAGCGAGTCGATGGCCGCATCCTGGCCAAACACCGTCAGCTTCAGGTCGCGCTCCAGGTTACGCAGCAGCTCCTTGTCGGAACTGGTGACGTGCTTGGGCGGAATCCGTGCGATTTTCGCGACGATGTCCTCGACCTGCGGTACGTCGATGCGTTTGACGCGGCTTTCGGCCGGTTGCAGGCGCTGGTAGGCACCCGCTTCGTCGATAACGTCGATGGCCTTGTCCGGCATATGCCGGTCATTGATGTAGCGTGAAGCCAGCTCAGCGGCGGCGCGCAGCGCTTCATCGCTGTACTCGATGCTGTGGTGCAGCTCGAAACGTCCTTTCAGGCCGCGCAGGATGCCAATGGTGTCTTCCACCGACGGCTCCGACACATCGACCTTCTGGAAACGCCGGGCCAAGGCACGGTCCTTCTCGAAGATCCCGCGGAATTCCTGGAAGGTGGTCGAACCAATGCAGCGGATATCACCCGACGAAAGCAGTGGTTTGAGCAGGTTCGAGGCATCCATGACACCACCGGATGCGGCGCCCGCACCAATGATGGTGTGGATCTCGTCAATGAACAGGATCGCCTGGGGACGCTTTTTCAGCTCGCCGAGCAACGCCTTGAAGCGCTTCTCGAAGTCGCCCCGGTACTTGGTACCGGCCAGCAAGGCACCCAGGTCGAGGGAATAGACCACGCTGTTGGCCAGCAAATCCGGCACCTGGCTGTCGACGATGCGCTTGGCCAGGCCCTCGGCGATGGCTGTTTTACCGACACCCGCCTCACCCACCAGCAGCGGGTTGTTCTTGCGACGCCGGGCCAGGATCTGGGCGACGCGCTCGACTTCGGCCTCGCGCCCCACCAACGGATCGATGCGCCCCTGGCGCGCCAGTTCGTTCAGGTTGCTGGCATAGGCATCCAGTGGATTGCCCGAGGAAGAAGACTCACCGCCCTCGTCGTCCTGCATATCCTGCTCACCTTCGGAATGGTCGCCGTGCCCTGGCACCTTGGAAATGCCATGGGCGATGTAGTTGACGACATCGATACGCGCAACGCTCTGTTGCTTGAGCAGGAAAACCGCCTGGCTTTCCTGTTCGCTGAAAATGGCAACCAGCACATTGGCGCCGGTGACTTCGCGCTTGCCCGAGCTCTGTACATGAAAGACAGCACGCTGCAGCACGCGCTGGAAGCCCAGGGTTGGCTGGGTTTCGCGATCCTCGTCGTGAACGGGGATCAATGGCGTGGTGGAGTCGATGAACTCCTGCAGATCGTGCTTGAGTTTATCGAGGTTCGCGCCGCAGGCACGCAAAACGGTGGCGGCAGCCTCGTTATCCAATAGGGCCAGCAGCAGGTGCTCGACCGTCATGAATTCATGACGCTTCGAACGGGCCTCCTTGAAGGCAAGATTGAGGGTGACTTCGAGCTCGCGGTTTAACATGGCTTCACCTCATACCCAAGTGGTCGGCGTTAACCGTCCTTCTCGATTTCACAGAGTAGCGGATGCTGGCTTTCCCGGGCGTACTGGTTGACCTGCATAGCCTTTGTCTCGGCGATGTCGCGGGTAAACACTCCGCACACTGCCCGTCCCTCTGTATGGACGGCCAGCATGACCTTGGTCGCCAGCTCGCGGTTCAGGTTAAAAAACACCTCGAGCACTTCGACGACGAAATCCATCGGTGTGTAGTCATCGTTGAACAAAACCACCTTGTACATCGGTGGCGCCTGTAACGCGGGCTTTGCTTCCTGGACAGCAATGCCGGCGGAATCGTCGTCATGCTGATCCGGGCGATCCTGATTGAATGTTAGTCGAATCTGGCTGATTGCATGCATGGAAAGAAAGGTTCGTTTAGTTGGCATTTACACTAATGGGGGTGCCGGCTGGCGATTTCAACCACGACCGCCGGGTCACCTTGACTATCGGCAAAACGGTGTTACAACCAATAGAGCCCATCGCGGGTTAAAAGGTCCGCGGCATTGATCCTGACAACAAGATTAGACTGCGGATGAACCGGATGATACTCCAGTGATGGAGTGCGTTGCAGAGGGATATGGTTTATGTCGGTCGTCAAGATGAGCGGCAAGGTGAAATGGTTCAACAATGCCAAAGGCTACGGGTTCATCCTGGCGACTGGCAGGGATGAAGACCTTTTCGCCCACTACTCGGCAATCAATATGGAAGGTTATAAAACCCTGAAAGCCGGGCAGCCTGTGAAATTCGATGTCATCCAGGGGCCCAAAGGCCTGCACGCAGTCAACATTACGCCCATCGAAGTTGAAAACACACCTGCCTCCGTGGAAGTCAAGGTCACCGAAACCCATTGACCTGCAATAGCTTGCGGACATGAAAAAGCCCGGCTCGAGTGATCGAGCCGGGCTTTTTCATGTCGATTGCCTTACATATGGGCGATCAGCGCATCGCCAAAGCCCGAAGACGACACCAGCTTCGCGCCCTCCATCAGGCGTTCGAAGTCATAGGTCACGGTCTTGGCCGAAATCGCGCCATTGGTGCCCTTGATGATCAGATCGGCCGCTTCGGTCCAACCCATGTGGCGCAACATCATTTCAGCCGACAGGATCAGCGAACCCGGGTTGACCTGGTCCTTGCCCGCGTACTTGGGCGCGGTGCCGTGGGTGGCTTCGAACATGGCGACGGTATCCGACAGGTTGGCACCCGGCGCAATACCGATACCGCCCACCTCCGCCGCCAAGGCGTCGGAGAGATAGTCACCGTTGAGGTTCAGGGTCGCGATCACGTCATATTCAGCCGGACGCAGCAGGATCTGTTGAAGCATGGCGTCGGCGATGGCGTCCTTGACCACGACATTCTTGCCGGTCTTCGGATTCTTGAACTGCATCCACGGCCCGCCGTCCAGCAGGGTCGCGCCGAATTCCTCGGCCGCCACTTCATAGGCCCATTCCTTGAAGGCACCTTCGGTGAACTTCATGATGTTGCCTTTATGTACGATGGTCAGCGAATCGCGATCGTTATCGACCACATATTGCAATGCCTTGCGGGCCAGGCGCTTGGTGCCCTGCTTGGACACGGGCTTGACGCCGATACCACAGTCCTCGTCGAAACGGATCTTGGTAACGCCCATTTCCTCCTTGAGGAACTTGATCACCTTGGTGGCTTCGGCCGAACCGGCCTTCCACTCGATGCCGGCATAGATGTCTTCGGAGTTCTCGCGGAAAATCGTCATGTCCACGTCGCCAGGCTTCTTGACCGGGCTCGGCACACCTTCGAACCAGCGCACCGGACGCAGGCAGACATACAGGTCCAGCTGTTGGCGCAGGGCCACGTTCAGCGAACGGATACCGCCGCCGACCGGCGTGGTCAGGGGGCCCTTGATGGAAACCACGTAATCCTTGACGGCATCCAGGGTTTCCTGGGGAAGCCAGGTGTCCTGGTCGTAGACCTGGGTGGCTTTTTCACCGGCATAGACCTCCATCCAGGAAATCTTGCGCTTGCCGCCGTAGGCCTTCTGCACGGCAGCGTCCACGACCTTGATCATGACCGGGCTGATGTCGACACCAATGCCATCCCCTTCGATGAAAGGAATGATCGGATTGTCAGGAACATTAAGAGAATGGTCTGCATTGACGGTGATTTTGTCACCGACGGCCGGAACCTGAATCTTTTGATACCCCATGCTGAACTCCATTGCTTGGATTAAACATCTGGCTGCGTTCGAGCGTACCCCAGTTGAATCGGCGCGCAAACCCTACCAAGACCAAAGAGATACAGTTCGCCGCGTACAACCCTGAAAACCCAGGGAAAAGCGCCAAACATGAGCATAGACGCGTTCCGGCCGCTGCGACGTTTAGACCAATGGACGAGCACTAAAGTCTATGAACCATCGGCAGATCGCCAGCTACCTATGTATAATGCCGCCGCTGACCACAGGGTCACGACGGCTGACTGCTCTGCGACAGGACTTTCCGCCCGTTAAAAGCCGGACCGTTACCACGGCCCGACCGCTTGACGCTCGACTGATGCACCCAACATCACCGCGAAGAAACCTCGACATTCGGCTCACGGATGACTTTGAACGAACGCGCTTACCCGGCGCCCTCGAGTTTCTGCGCATGCTTTAGCAAAGAAGAGAGTTAATCCGAATATGCCCACCCGCTCGAAGATCATCTATACCTTCACCGACGAAGCGCCCGCCCTCGCCACCTATTCGCTGCTGCCGATCGTCGAAGCCTTTACCGCTTCGGCCGATATCGCCGTGGAAACCCGCGATATCTCTCTCGCAGGGCGCATCCTGGCCAGCTTCCCCGAGCAACTGGGTGACAAAGCCGTAGCCGACCACCTCGCCGAACTGGGCGAACTGGCCGTGACTCCTGAAGCCAACATCATCAAGCTGCCGAACATCAGTGCCTCGGTGCCGCAACTGCAGGCCGCGATCAAGGAATTGCAGGCCCAGGGCTACGCACTGCCGGACTACCCGGAAACCGTGACCACCGAGGCCGAGAAAGACGCTCGCGCCCGTTACGACAAGGTCAAGGGCAGCGCCGTGAACCCGGTGCTGCGCGAAGGCAACTCCGACCGCCGCGCACCGCTGTCGGTCAAGAACTATGCCCGCAAGCACCCGCACAAGATGGGCGCCTGGGCTGCGGACTCCAAGTCCCATGTAGCCCACATGAGCTCCGGCGATTTCTACGGCAGCGAGAAAGCTGTCCTGATCGACGCCGCTGACGCCGTGAAAATCGAGTTGGTTGCCCAGGACGGCACCACCACCGTCCTGAAAGAAAAAACCAGCGTCCAGGCCGGCGAGATCCTCGACTGCGCCGTGATGAGCAAGAACGCCCTGCGCGCCTTCATTGCCGCTGAAATCGAAAGCGCCAAGCAACAAGGCGTATTGTTGTCGGTCCACCTCAAGGCCACCATGATGAAGGTCTCCGACCCGATCATGTTCGGCCAGATCGTCGCCGAGTTCTACAAGGACGCCCTCGCCAAGCACGCCGACGTGCTGGCGCAGATCGGCTTCAACCTGAACAACGGCATCGGCGACCTGTACGCCCGCATCAAGACCCTGCCGGCCGAGCAGCAAGCAGCCATCGAAGCGGACATCCAGGCGGTCTACGCCGTTCGTCCTGCGCTGGCGATGGTCAACTCCGACAAGGGCATCACCAACCTGCACGTGCCGAGCGATGTCATCGTCGACGCCTCGATGCCAGCCATGATCCGCGATTCCGGCAAGATGTGGGGCACCGATGGCCAACTGCACGACACCAAGGCCGTGATCCCGGACCGCTGCTACGCCACCATCTACCAGGCCGTGATCGAAGATTGCAAAGCCAATGGTGCGTTCGATCCGACCACCATGGGCAGCGTGCCGAACGTCGGCCTGATGGCCAAGAAAGCCGAAGAGTACGGTTCCCACGACAAGACCTTCCAGATCAAGGCCGACGGCGTGGTTCGCGTCACCGACAGCAAGGGCACCCTGCTGATGGAACAGGCTGTCGAAGCCGGTGACATCTTCCGCATGTGCCAGACCAAGGACGCGCCGATCCAGGATTGGGTCAAGCTGGCCGTCAACCGTGCCCGCGCAAGCAGCACCCCGGCCATTTTCTGGCTGGACCCGATGCGCGCCCACGACGGCGTGGTGATCGAGAAAGTCCAGGCTTACCTGAAGGACCACGACACCAGCGGCCTGGACATCCAGATCATGTCGCCAGTCGACGCGATGAAATACACCCTGGCCCGTACCCGCGAAGGCAAGGACACCATCTCGGTGACCGGCAACGTGCTGCGCGACTACCTGACCGACCTGTTCCCGATCATGGAACTGGGCACCAGCGCCAAGATGCTGTCGATCGTGCCGCTGATGAACGGTGGCGGCCTGTTCGAAACCGGCGCTGGCGGTTCGGCACCCAAGCACGTCCAACAACTGCTGGAAGAAAACTTCCTGCGCTGGGATTCCCTGGGCGAATTCCTGGCCCTGGCCGCGTCCCTCGAACACCTGGGCGTGACCTACAACAATCCGAAGGCACTGGTGCTGTCCAAGACCCTCGACCAGGCCACCGGTGAGTTCCTGGACCGCAACAAATCGCCTTCGCGCAAAGTCGGCGGCATCGACAACCGTGGCAGCCACTTCTACCTGACCCTGTTCTGGGCCCAGGCACTGGCCGCCCAGGATGAAGACGCAGCCCTCAAGGCGCAGTTCACTACCCTGGCCAAGACGCTGACCGACAACGAAGAAAAGATCGTTGCCGAGCTCAACGCTGTTCAAGGCAAGCCCGTGGACATCGGCGGCTACTACTTCGCCAACCCTGAGCTGACCAGCAAGGCCATGCGCCCGAGCGCAACCTTCAACGCAGCGATTGCCGCATTGGTCTAAGGTTGTAAGCAAGTACACGAACCCCGGCCTTGTGCCGGGGTTTGTGTTTTCAGACTTATCACATTCCCCTGTGGCTGGGGTTAGCTGCAGCTTATGTATGCACCGCAAACTCCTGTGGGAGCGGGCTTGCTCGCGAAAGCGGTGTATCAGTCATACATGCGCTGGATGACAATCCGCCTTCGCGAGCAAGCCCGCTCCCACAGGGACTGCATTTCAACATTGAGATTGAGGAACCTTCATGGATTGGAAACCCCACATCACCGTCGCCACCATCGTCGAGGACAACGGCCGCTTCCTGATGGTGGAAGAATCCAAGGGCGGACGCGCGGTGCTCAACCAGCCCGCCGGGCACCTGGACCCGAACGAAACCCTGATCGAAGCCGCCGTGCGCGAAACCCTGGAGGAAACCGGCTGGGACGTCGAACCCACCAGCGTGGTCGGCATCTACCTGTACACCGCTCCCAGCAATGGCGTGACCTACCAGCGGGTCTGCTTCGCCGCCAACGCCCTCAAGCACCACCCCGACTATCAACTGGACGACGGCATCCTGGGCGCCCGCTGGCTGACCCGCGACGAACTGCTCGAACAGCGCGATCATTGGCGCAGCGAACTGATCATCCGCTGCATCGACGATTATCTGGCCGGCCATCGCCACAGCCTGGCACTGATACGCCCTTCCCTTTAGCCTTGCGCGCCCGGGCCTGATAGAATCGCGTCCTTTTTCAAGACACTCATTGAATTCCTATGCGTGATCCAGCTCGTTCCGACACCACCAAACAGCGCGTCATTGTCGGCATGTCCGGCGGCGTGGACTCTTCCGTTTCCGCCCTTCTGCTGATGGAGCAGGGCTACGAGGTGGAAGGCCTGTTCATGAAGAACTGGGAAGAAGACGACGGAACCGAATATTGCACCGCCATGGATGACCTGGCGGACGCCCAGGCCGTGTGCGACAAGATCGGCATCAAGCTGCACACCGCCAACTTCGCCGCCGAGTACTGGGACAACGTGTTCGAGCACTTCCTGGCCGAATACAAGGCCGGCCGCACGCCGAACCCGGACATCCTCTGCAACCGCGAGATCAAGTTCAAGGCGTTCCTCGACTACGCCATGATGCTCGGCGCCGACCTGATCGCCACCGGCCACTACGTGCGTCGCCGCGACATCGACGGTCGCACCGAACTGCTCAAAGGCCTGGACCCGAACAAGGACCAGAGCTACTTCCTGCACGCCGTCGGCGGCGAGCAGATTGCCAAGACCCTGTTCCCGGTCGGTGAACTGGAAAAGCCGGAAGTACGGGCGATTGCCGAGAAACACGACCTTGCCACCGCGAAGAAAAAGGATTCCACCGGCATCTGCTTCATCGGCGAACGGCGCTTCAGCGACTTCCTCAAGCAATACCTGCCGGCCCAGCCAGGCGAGATAAAGACCACCGAAGGCGAGGTCATCGGCCGCCACCATGGCTTGATGTACCACACCATCGGCCAGCGCCAGGGCCTGGGCATCGGCGGCCTGAAAGACGCCGGCGAAGAACCGTGGTACGTGTTGGTCAAGGACCTGGAGCACAACGAACTCATTGTCGGCCAGGGCAACGATCACCCATGGTTGTTCTCCGGCGCCCTGCTCGCCTCGGACATCTATTGGGTCAACCCGATCGACCTCAGCGAGCCACGTCGCCTGACAGCCAAGGTTCGCTATCGCCAGAGCGACCAGCCTTGCACCCTGGAAAAAACCGCCAACGGCTACCGCGCCACCTTCGATGATCCGCAACGCGCGGTGACCCCCGGCCAGTCCGTGGTGTTCTATGACGGCGAAATCTGCCTCGGCGGCGGCGTGATCGAAGTCGCAGAGCCATGGAGCAGCAAGGCATGAGCCCGATCCAGGAGCAACTGACGGCTTTGGGCGGTGTGTTTCTGGCCGCCGTGTTGGTGGACCGCATCGCCAAGACCGGCCAGGCCACCGAAGCGGGCCTGGCCTGCATGCTCGGCAGCCTGCTGGTTCGCGACCCCAAGGACACCCTGGAAGTCTATGGCGGCGATGACCTGAACCTGCGTGAAGGCTACCGGGCGCTGATCGGCGCTCTGGAACGCGACCCCAGCGCCTTGCAACGCGAGCCGCTGCGCTATGCCCTGTCGATGCTGGGTCTGGAACGCCAACTGGCCAAGCGCGACGACTTGCTGGACACCATCGGCAAGCGCCTGCCGCAAATCCAGTCCCAGGTCGAGCACTTCGGCCCATCCCATGAAAACGTGATCGCCGCTTGCGGTGCGCTGTACCAGGACACCCTCAGCACCTTGCGCCAGCGCATCCAGGTGCATGGCGACATGCGCAACCTGCAGCAACCCAGCAACGCCTCGAAGATCCGCGCCCTGCTGTTGGCCGGCATCCGTTCGGCCCGGTTGTGGCGGCAGTTGGGGGGGCATCGCTGGCAACTGGTGATCAGCCGACGCAAATTGCTGAAAGAGCTTTACCCATTGATGCGCCACGAATAAATCGCCTCGACCTGTTTTGTACCTCGTTACGCGTAACACGCCGGTCAGTTGGCGACGGACCGGCGCTGGTTTTCATGTATGATACGCGCCCCATTTCGTTGCCCGACTGTCCGAGAACACCCCATGCAGCTCTCTTCGCTCACTGCGGTTTCCCCTGTTGACGGCCGCTACGCCGGCAAAACCCAGGCCCTGCGCCCGATTTTCAGCGAGTACGGCCTGATCCGTGCCCGCGTCCTGGTTGAAGTGCGCTGGCTTCAGCGCCTGGCCGCCCACCCCGCTATCGGCGAAGTCCCGGCGTTCTCCGCCGAAGCCAATGCGGTACTCAATGCCCTGGCCGATAACTTTGCGCTGGAGCACGCCGAGCGCGTCAAGGAAATCGAGCGCACCACCAACCACGACGTCAAGGCCATCGAATACCTGCTCAAGGAGCAGGCGGCCAAACTGCCGGAACTGGCCAAGGTCAGCGAGTTCATTCACTTCGCCTGCACCAGCGAGGACATCAACAACCTGTCCCACGCCCTGATGCTGCGCGAAGGCCGCGACGACGTGATGCTGCCGCTGATGCGCCAGGTCGTCCAGGCCATCCGCGAACTGGCGATCCGCTTCGCCGACGTACCGATGCTGTCGCGCACCCACGGCCAACCGGCCTCGCCGACCACCCTGGGCAAAGAGCTGGCCAACGTGGTGTATCGCCTGGAGCGCCAGATCGCCCAGGTTGCCGCCGTGCCGCTGCTGGGCAAGATCAACGGCGCCGTGGGCAACTACAACGCCCACCTGTCGGCCTACCCTGACATCGACTGGGAAGCCAACGCCCGCGCCTTCATCGAAGACGAGCTGGGCCTGAGCTTCAACCCGTACACCACCCAGATAGAGCCGCACGACTACATCGCCGAACTGTTCGACGCCATTGCGCGCTTCAACACCATCCTGATCGATTTCGACCGCGATATCTGGGGCTACATCTCCCTGGGCTACTTCAAGCAGCGCACCATTGCCGGCGAGATCGGCTCTTCGACCATGCCGCACAAGGTCAACCCGATCGACTTCGAAAACTCCGAAGGCAACCTGGGCATCGCCAACGCGCTGTTCCAGCACCTGGCGAGCAAGCTGCCGATTTCCCGCTGGCAGCGCGACCTGACCGACTCCACCGTACTGCGCAACCTGGGCGTGGGCTTTGCCCATAGCGTCATCGCCTACGAAGCCAGCCTCAAGGGCATCGGCAAGCTGGAGTTGAACGAGCAGAAAATCGCCGCCGACCTGGACGCCTGCTGGGAAGTCCTGGCCGAACCGATCCAGACCGTGATGCGTCGCTACAACATCGAAAACCCGTACGAAAAGCTGAAAGAACTGACCCGTGGCAAGGGCATCAGCCCCGAAGCACTGCAGACTTTCATCGATAGCCTGGACATGCCCGCCGAGGCCCGCACCGAGCTGAAGAAGCTCACGCCGGCCAGCTACATCGGCAATGCGGCGGCACAAGCCAAGCGCATCTGATCAACGCTTTGCCCTGAGACGCCCGGCCGAGCGCCGGGCGTTTTTATTCGCGTCTGAAAAATACTTTTTTTCAATAGGTTACACATGAATCCTGATATTCCTCTGCAACTCCTGGGCGGCATCACGGCACGGGAGTTCATGCGCGACTACTGGCAGAAAAAACCACTGCTGATCCGCCAGGCAATCCCTGACTTCGAAAGCCCGATCGATGCCGACGAACTGGCCGGCCTGGCCCTGGAAGAAGAAGTCGAATCGCGCCTGGTGATCGAGCACGGCGAGCGCCCTTGGGAACTGCGTCGCGGCCCGTTTGCCGAAGACGAGTTCAGCAAGCTGCCGGAGCGCGAGTGGACGCTGCTGGTACAAGCTGTCGATCAGTTCGTACCGGAAGTCAGCGAACTGCTGGAGCACTTCCGCTTCCTGCCGAGCTGGCGTATCGACGACGTGATGATCAGCTTTGCCGCCCCGGGTGGCAGCGTCGGTCCGCACTTCGACAACTACGATGTGTTCCTGCTGCAAGGCCACGGCAAGCGCAACTGGAAGATCGGCCAGATGTGCGACTCCGAGAGCCCACTGCTGCAGCATGCCGACCTGCGCATTCTTGCCGAATTCGAAGCCACCGACGAATGGACCCTGGAACCGGGCGACATGCTTTACCTGCCGCCGCGCCTGGCCCACTGCGGCGTGGCCGTTGACGATTGCATGACCTACTCGGTGGGCTTCCGCGCGCCGAGCGCCGCTGAAGTGCTGACCCACTTCACCGACTTCCTCAGCCAGTTCCTGCCGGACGAAGAGCGCTACACCGACGCCGATGCGCGCCCCGTGAGCGATCCACACCAGATCCAGCACGACGCCCTCGACCGCCTCAAAGGCCTGCTGGCCGAGCACATGAGCGACGAGCGCCTGCTGCTGACCTGGTTCGGCCAGTTCATGACCGAGCCTCGCTACCCGGAACTGGTGGCAGGTCCGGAACTGGAAGAAGAAGACCTGCTGGCCAGCCTGGAACAAGGCGCAGTGATCATCCGCAACCCGAGCGCCCGCCTGGCCTGGTCGGAAGTGGATGATGACTTGCTGCTGTTCGCCAGCGGCCAGAGTCGCTATCTGCCGGGCAAGTTGCGCGAGCTGCTGAAAATGATCTGCGCCGCCGACGCACTGCACATCGAGAACCTCAGCCCGTGGCTGGCGGACGAAGACGGTCGCGGCCTGATCCATGAGTTGGTCAAACAAGGCAGCCTGGGGTTCGCCGATGAATAAAATTCACGTTCGTGTCGCAGACTGGCAAAAGGATAACGCCGAGATCCGGCGCATTCGTGAAAGCGTATTCATTGTCGAGCAGTCGGTCCCGCCCGAGCTGGAATGGGATGCCGACGACCAGGGCGCGGTGCATTTCCTGGCATACGAAGGCGACTTCCCCATCGGCACTGCCCGCCTGCTGACCGACGGCCATATCGGCCGGGTTTCGGTGCTCAAGGACTGGCGCGGCTTGAAAGTGGGCGATGCACTGATGCACGCAGTGATCGCCGAGGCCGAGAAGCGCGAACTCAAGCAGCAAATGCTCAGTGCCCAGGTGCATGCCACGCCGTTCTATGAGCGACTGGGCTTTGCCGTGGTCAGCGAGGAATTCCTGGAAGCCGGGATTCCCCATGTGGACATGGTGCGGCGTTCGGCCTGAGACCTCGCGATGAGGCCCTCCGAGCCACCCCAAAACGCCCCGCCACCCCCGATGCCGGGGCGTTTTGCCGTCTATCATTCAACTTGCCCCACCCTGGGCCGACAAACTGGCAATATCAAGCCTTTGTCTCGCGGAGAAATGGAATGTCCTTACGCACCCTCCTGGCTACCCTGCTGCTTGGTTGCAGCCTGTCGGTGATGGCCGACACGCAGATCGTGCCACTGAACTACCGCACCAGCGCCGACCTGCTGCCCGTGGCGCAGAATTTCATTGGCAAGGACGGCCAGGTCAGTGCCTACGGCAACCAACTGATCGTTAACGCCGACCCGGGCAAGATTGAAGAACTGAGGCAATTCCTCGCCCAGTTGGACACCGCGCCCAAGCGCCTGCTGATTACCGTCGACACCAACGAAAACAACCTGCAGGGCGACCAGGGCTATTCCATCAACGGCGCCGCCCCGAGCCAGACCCGCATCATCAATCGCAGCACGGCCAGTCGTGACGGTGGCGTGCAACAGGTTCAAGCCAGTGAAGGCCAGCCGGCGCTGATCCAGGTCGGCCAGAGCGTGCCGTTCACCAGCAGCCAGACCGACAATTACGGGCGCCTGCAAAGCCAGACCGAATACCGCAACGTCACCCAGGGCTTTTATGTCACCGCCAGCGTCACCGGCGAGACCGTTCATCTCAGTATCAGTACCAACCGTGACCGCATGAGCCAGGAACGTCCCGATGTAGTGAACGTGCAAAGTACCGACACAACCGTCAGCGGACGACTGGGAGAATGGATCACCCTGGCCGGCGTGAATCGCCAGACCCAAGCCGACAAACAGGGCCTGACCCGCAGCTACTCGACCCAGGGCCGCGATGACATGATTCTGCGGGTCAAGGTCGACACCCTGAACTGAAGCATCAAAAACTGACTGATGAGTCGTATTAGACCAAAGATGTAGTGCTTGAAAAATAGCACTACAAAACGTTTGACGAGCCAAAAAACCGAAGGCATGATGGCCTCGCTCCCGCTAATCAGGGGCCCTGGCAAGGGCCTTCGGGTCGACGCTTGCACCTACCCCGCGAGCCGATTCGTGTCTGTACCGCCCACAAGGTGTGTTTGACGAGGTTGCGACTGGAACGAAGTTGTCCCGAGGGACGGAAGCGTAACTAGGTAATCCGGCATCACTCTGAGTTCACATGAAGGCCCACGACGCCCGAATGCGCCCGCAGTTCGCCTGTACCTGCTCACTTTCCCCTCGAGCCCATCGTTCATCCCGTCGCCTCCCCGCCTGAACCGACTTGTGCGCCCGGCCCCCTGGCCAGCGAGCAGCCTTTTTCGCCAATGACTGGCGAAGCGGCAGGAGCAGGAATTTTTCCACCCCAGACCTATGCGACGAGGTTTATCTCCATGGCACTGACACGCGAACAGCAAATTGCAGCCCTTGAAAAAGACTGGGCTGAGAACCCACGCTGGAAAGGCGTGAAGCGCAATTATTCCGCTGCTGACGTCGTCCGTCTGCGTGGCTCGGTTCAACCCGAGCACACCTTTGCGAAGATGGGCGCCGAGAAGCTCTGGAACCTGGTGACCCAGGGCGCCAAGCCATCCTTCCGTCCCGAGAAAGATTTCGTCAACTGCATGGGCGCCCTGACCGGCGGCCAGGCTGTACAGCAAGTCAAGGCCGGCATCCAGGCGATCTACCTGTCGGGCTGGCAAGTGGCCGCGGACAACAACTCCGCCGAGTCGATGTACCCCGACCAGTCGCTGTACCCGGTGGATTCGGTTCCTACCGTGGTCAAGCGCATCAACAACGCGTTCCGTCGCGCCGACCAGATCCAGTGGAAAGCCGGCAAGAACCCGGGCGACGAAGGCTACATCGACTATTTCGCCCCCATCGTGGCTGACGCCGAAGCCGGTTTCGGCGGCGTGCTGAACGCCTACGAGCTGATGAAAAGCATGATCGAAGCAGGCGCCGCCGGCGTTCACTTCGAAGACCAACTGGCTTCGGTGAAAAAATGCGGCCACATGGGCGGCAAAGTATTGGTACCGACCCAGGAAGCCGTGCAAAAACTGACCGCAGCTCGCCTGGCCGCTGACGTCGCTGGCGTTCCGACCATCATCCTGGCCCGCACCGACGCCAACGCGGCCGACCTGCTGACTTCGGACTGCGACCCGTACGACCAGCCGTTCGTGACCGGTACCCGCACCCAGGAAGGCTTCTATAAAGTACGCGCAGGCCTCGACCAGGCCATCGCCCGCGGCCTGGCCTACGCGCCATACGCCGACCTGATCTGGTGCGAAACCGCCAAGCCGGACCTGGAAGAAGCGCGCCGCTTCGCCGAAGCGATCAAGAAGGAATACCCGGACCAGATCCTGTCGTACAACTGCTCGCCTTCCTTCAACTGGAAGAAAAACCTGGACGACGCGACCATCGCCAAGTTCCAGCGCGAACTGTCCGCCATGGGCTACAAGCACCAGTTCATCACCCTGGCCGGTATCCACAACATGTGGCACAGCATGTTCAACCTGGCGCACGACTACGCCCGCAACGACATGACCGCCTACGTGAAGCTGCAAGAGCAGGAATTCGCCGACGCCGCCAAAGGCTACACCTTCGTGGCTCACCAGCAGGAAGTGGGCACCGGCTACTTCGACGACATGACCACCGTGATCCAGGGTGGCGCTTCGTCGGTGACCGCGTTGACCGGCTCTACCGAAGAAGAGCAGTTCCACTGATCCATGGATAAACGGCCCTTGCGGACCGAATGAAAGCTAACTGCAAGGCCGACGATCTGAAGCCCCGACTGGTTCGGGGCTTTTTTTCGCCTACGCTTCAAGCAAACCAACGCAATGGCCCCTCTAGGGGAGCGAGCCTGCTCGCGATGGCGCCCATCGCGAGCAGGCTCGCTCCCACAGTGGAAAAATGTGTGAGCAACAAAAAAATTGATCGAACGCAGTATCGGGTAGTCTGAAAAAGAGTAAAAAGGCCGGCGCTGACAACTGCAGCCCTTGCCATGTAAGGCAAGTTTCCGACTGTCGAAGGAAACAACCGGGAAAACACCCCGCAAACAATAATAATTATCATTTGAAAGGCGTTTTCATTATTACTCGTCGCCCTGGATATACCGATCAACAAATGGCCGGCACCCCACAGGAACAGGCCTTCGAGGCCATCAGAGAGGTGTGATGTCCTTATTCCAATAAATAATTTCGCTATCGAATTTTACTTGCCCGGTGTTTAGCCATAAAATCACCGCGATTGATTGCTGCGACATATCGTCACTGCGTTATTTCTTTTCAAGCTCAGAGACCTTTGCTCTCTGTTAAGGATTTCCAGCATGCCCGAAGCGACAGGACTCATGGCCCACAACTGGGGCTTTGCCATTTTCCTTCTGGGTGTCGTCGGCCTGTGTGCCTTCATGCTCGGCGTCTCCAGCCTCCTCGGGTCACGAGCCTGGGGCCGCAGCAAAAACGAACCGTTCGAGTCCGGCATGCTACCTACCGGTGGCGCCCGCTTGCGGCTCTCAGCCAAATTCTATCTGGTCGCGATGCTCTTCGTGATCTTCGATATCGAAGCCCTCTTTCTCTTTGCCTGGTCTGTGTCCGTCCGCGAAAGCGGCTGGACCGGATTTGTCGAAGCTCTCGTTTTCATAGCAATTCTGTTGGCAGGTCTTGTCTACCTTTACCGGGTGGGGGCACTTGATTGGGCTCCGGAAGCTCGGCGCAAGCGGCAAGCGAAGCTGAAACAATGAGGCTTTGGCAATGCAATACAATCTCACCAGGATCGACCCGGATGCTCCTAACGAGCAGTACCCGATTGGCGAAAGGGAAACCGTCGCCGATCCGTTAGAGGATCAAGTCCACAAGAATATCTTCATGGGCAAGCTCGAAGACGTGCTGAACAGCACGGTCAACTGGGGTCGCAAGAACTCCCTGTGGCCGTACAACTTCGGCCTTTCGTGCTGCTACGTGGAAATGACCACCGCCTTCACGGCGCCCCACGACATCGCGCGCTTCGGCGCCGAAGTGATCCGGGCATCACCACGCCAGGCGGACTTCATGGTTATCGCCGGTACGCCGTTCCTGAAGATGGCCCCCATCATCCAGCGCCTGTATGAGCAGATGCTTGAACCCAAGTGGGTCATTTCCATGGGCGCCTGTGCCAACTCCGGTGGCATGTACGACATCTATTCCGTGGTCCAGGGCGTCGACAAGTTCCTGCCCGTGGATGTATACGTGCCCGGCTGCCCGCCCCGTCCCGAAGCGTTCCTGCAAGGCTTGATGCTGTTGCAGGAATCCATCGGACAGGAACGTCGCCCGCTTTCCTGGGTCGTCGGTGATCAAGGCGTCTATCGCGCCGACATGCCGTCGACCAAGGCCGAGCGCCGCGAACAGCGAATCGCAGTCACCAACCTGCGCAGCCCCGACGAAGTCTGATCCAGCTCTGTTCCGTCAAGAAACGAGAAACTGGCTTCATTCTTTACGTTGACCGAAAGCGATAAATAACCATGACTACAGGCAGTGCTCTGTACATCCCGCCTTACAAGGCAGACGACCAGGATGTGGTCGTCGAACTCAATAACCGTTTTGGCCCCGAGGCGTTCACCGCCCAGGCAACCCGCACCGGCATGCCGGTGCTTTGGGTCGCCCGTGAGAAGCTTGTTGAAGTCCTGACCTTCCTGCGCAACCTGCCCAAGCCCTACGTCATGCTCTATGACCTGCACGGCGTGGACGAGCGTTTGCGCACCAAGCGTCACGGGCTGCCAAGCGGTGTGGATTTCACCGTGTTCTACCACCTGCTGTCGGTAGAACGTAATAGTGACGTAATGATCAAGGTCGCCTTGTCCGAGAACGACCTCAGCGTGCCGTCCGTGACCAGCATCTGGCCAAACGCCAACTGGTACGAGCGTGAAGTCTGGGACATGTTCGGCATCGACTTCCCCGGCCACCCCCACCTGACGCGCATCATGATGCCGCCGACCTGGGAAGGTCACCCACTGCGCAAGGACTTCCCTGCCCGCGCCACCGAATTCGACCCGTTCAGCCTGTCCCTGGCCAAGCAACAGCTCGAAGAGGAAGCCGCGCGCTTCAAGCCCGAAGACTGGGGCATGAAGCGCTCCGGGGCAAACGAGGACTACATGTTCCTCAACCTCGGTCCGAACCACCCTTCGGCCCACGGTGCGTTCCGGATCATCCTGCAACTGGACGGCGAAGAGATCGTCGACTGCGTCCCGGACATCGGCTACCACCACCGTGGCGCCGAGAAGATGGGCGAGCGTCAGTCCTGGCACAGCTACATCCCGTACACCGACCGTATCGACTACCTCGGCGGGGTGATGAACAACCTGCCGTACGTACTCTCGGTCGAGAAGCTGGCCGGTATCACCGTACCGGACCGGGTCAACGTGATTCGCATCATGATGGCCGAGTTCTTCCGGATCACCAGTCACCTGCTGTTCCTGGGTACCTATATCCAGGACGTCGGCGCCATGACCCCGGTGTTCTTCACGTTCACCGACCGCCAGCGGGCCTACACGGTGATCGAAGCCATTACCGGTTTCCGCCTGCACCCGGCCTGGTACCGCATCGGCGGCGTCGCCCACGACCTGCCACGCGGCTGGGAAAAGCTGGTCAAGGACTTCGTCGAGTGGATGCCCAAGCGCCTGGACGAATACACCAAGGCTGCCCTGCAGAACAGCATCCTCAAGGGCCGGACCATCGGCGTGGCTGCCTACAACACCAAGCAAGCCCTGGAATGGGGCGTCACCGGTGCCGGCCTGCGTTCCACCGGCTGCGATTTCGACCTGCGCAAGGCGCGCCCCTACTCCGGCTACGAAAACTTCGAATTCGAAGTACCGCTGGCGGCCAACGGCGATGCCTATGACCGCTGCATGGTTCGCGTCGAGGAAATGCGCCAGAGCGTCAAGATCATCGAGCAGTGCATGCGCAACATGCCGGAAGGCCCGTACAAGGCGGACCATCCGCTGACCACGCCACCGCCCAAGGAACGCACGCTGCAACACATCGAGACCCTGATCACGCACTTCCTGCAGGTTTCGTGGGGCCCGGTCATGCCGGCCAACGAATCCTTCCAGATGATCGAAGCGACCAAGGGCATCAACAGTTATTACCTGACGAGCGACGGCGGCACCATGAGCTACCGCACCCGGATCCGTACTCCAAGCTATCCGCACCTGCAGCAGATCCCTTCGGTGATCAAAGGCAGCATGGTCGCGGACTTGATTGCGTACCTGGGTAGTATCGATTTCGTTATGGCCGACGTGGACCGCTAAGCATGAACAGCACGCTTATCCAGACAGACCGTTTCGCCCTGAGCGAAACCGAGCGCTCGGCCATCGAGCACGAGCTGCATCACTACGAAGACCCGCGCGCGGCGTCGATCGAAGCCTTGAAAATCGTCCAGAAGGAACGTGGCTGGGTGCCGGATGGCGCGCTCTACGCCATCGGCGAGATCCTCGGCATCCCGGCGAGCGACGTCGAAGGCGTCGCGACCTTCTACAGCCAGATTTTCCGCCAACCCGTGGGCCGCCACATCATTCGCGTCTGCGACAGCATGGTCTGCTACATCGGTGGCCACGAGTCGGTGGTCAGCGAGATCCAGAGCAAACTGGGCATCGGCCTCGGCCAGACCACCGCCGACGGCCGCTTCACCCTGCTGCCGGTGTGCTGCCTGGGCAACTGCGACAAGGCCCCGGCGCTGATGATCGACGACGACACCTTTGGTGACGTCAAGCCGGATGGCGTCGCCAAACTGCTGGAGGGCTACGTATGACCCTGACTTCCTTCGGGCCCGCCAACCGCATCCAGCGCTCGGCCGAAACCCATCCGCTGACCTGGCGTCTGCGTGACGACGGCGAACCGGTGTGGCTGGACGAGTACCAGGCCAAGAATGGCTACGCCGCTGCACGCAAGGCATTCACCCAGATGGCCCAGGACGACATCGTCCAGACCGTGAAGGACTCTGGCCTCAAGGGTCGCGGCGGTGCGGGCTTCCCCACTGGCGTGAAGTGGGGCCTGATGCCCAAGGACGAATCCATCAACATCCGCTACCTGCTGTGCAACGCGGACGAAATGGAGCCCAACACCTGGAAAGACCGGATGCTGATGGAGCAACTGCCCCATCTGTTGATCGAAGGCATGCTCATCAGTGCCCGTGCGCTGAAGACCTACCGTGGCTACATCTTCCTGCGCGGCGAATACACCACCGCTGCCAGGCACCTGAACCGTGCCGTGGAAGAAGCCAAGGCCGCCGGCCTTTTGGGCAAGAACATCCTCGGTTCGGGTTTTGATTTCGAACTGTTCGTGCACACCGGCGCCGGGCGTTATATCTGCGGTGAAGAAACCGCACTGATCAACTCCCTGGAAGGCCGTCGCGCCAACCCGCGCTCCAAGCCACCCTTCCCCGCCGCCGTCGGCGTCTGGGGCAAACCGACTTGCGTGAACAACGTCGAGACCCTGTGCAACGTGCCGGCGATCATCGCCGACGGTGTTGACTGGTACAAATCCCTGGCCCGCGACGGCAGTGAAGACATGGGCACCAAGCTCATGGGCTTCTCCGGCAAGGTCAAGAACCCCGGCCTGTGGGAGCTGCCGTTCGGCGTCACCGGCCGCGAGCTGTTCGAGGATTATGCCGGCGGCATGCGCGATGGCTACAAGCTCAAGTGCTGGCAGCCTGGCGGCGCCGGTACCGGCTTCCTGTTGCCCGAACATCTGGACGCGCAGATGTACGCCGGCGGCATCGCCAAGGTCGGCACCCGTATGGGGACCGGCCTGGCGATGGCGGTGGACGACAGCATCAGCATGGTCTCGCTGCTGCGCAACATGGAAGAGTTCTTCGCCCGTGAGTCGTGTGGTTTCTGCACCCCTTGCCGCGATGGCCTGCCCTGGAGCGTCAAGCTGCTGCGGGCCCTCGAGAAAGGCGAAGGCCAGGCCGGCGACATCGAGACCCTGCTGGGTCTGGTGGGTTTCCTCGGCCCAGGCAAGACCTTCTGTGCTCACGCACCGGGTGCCGTGGAGCCGTTGGGCAGCGCAATCAAATACTTCCGCCCTGAATTCGAGGCCGGCATCGCGCCCACCCGCGCGGGCGACCTCAATCAGGTGGTCACGCCGACCATGGTCGGCGCGTAACAACGCTTAAAAAAGGCGAAGGGTCCGTGCCCTTCGCCTTTCGTCCGATGACGCCTCCGAGGCTGTTTGGATTCGGACGAACCACAAGATTCCATTAGCCACGCCCGCTGACACCGGGCCAACGAAGAACTTTGAACCATGGCCACTATCCACGTAGACGGCAAAGCGCTCGAAGTCGATGGGGCAGACAACCTGTTACAGGCATGTCTGTCGCTAGGCCTCGACATCCCTTATTTCTGCTGGCACCCCGCGCTTGGTAGCGTCGGGGCCTGCCGCCAGTGCGCGGTCAAGCAGTACACCGACGAGAACGACACCCGTGGTCGCATCGTCATGTCCTGCATGACCCCCGCCACCGACAACACCTGGATCTCCATCGACGATGAAGAGTCCAAGGCCTTCCGTGCCAGTGTCGTCGAATGGCTGATGACCAACCACCCGCACGACTGCCCGGTCTGCGAGGAAGGCGGTCACTGCCACCTGCAAGACATGACCGTGATGACCGGCCACAACGAGCGCCGTTATCGCTTCAAGAAGCGCACTCACCAGAACCAGCAACTCGGCCCGTTCATTTCCCACGAGATGAACCGCTGCATCGCCTGCTACCGCTGCGTGCGTTTCTACAAGGACTACGCCGGCGGCACCGACCTGGGCGTGTTCGGTGCCCACGACAACGTATACTTCGGTCGCGTTGAAGACGGCACCCTGGAAAGCGAGTTCTCCGGCAACCTCACCGAGGTCTGCCCGACCGGTGTGTTCACCGACAAGACCCACTCCGAACGCTACAACCGCAAATGGGACATGCAGTTTGCACCAAGCATCTGCCATGGCTGCTCCAGCGGTTGCAACATTTCCCCAGGCGAGCGCTACGGTGAACTGCGTCGTATCGAAAACCGCTACAATGGCTCGGTCAACCAGTACTTCCTCTGCGACCGTGGCCGTTTCGGCTATGGCTATGTCAACCGCAAGGATCGCCCTCGCCAGCCACTGCTGGCCAACGGCACCAAACTGAGCCTGGACGAAGCCCTGGACAAGGCCGCCGACCTGCTGCGCGGTCGCAACATCGTCGGCATCGGCTCGCCTCGAGCCAGCCTGGAAAGCAACTACGCACTGCGTGAACTGGTGGGCGCCGAGCACTTCTACAGCGGCATCGAAGCCGGTGAGCTGGAACGCATCCGCCTGGTGCTGGACGTACTCAATAGCAGCCCGCTGCCCGTGCCGACGATGCGTGACATCGAAGACCACGACGCGGTGTTTGTCCTTGGCGAAGACCTGACCCAGACCGCCGCCCGCATGGCCCTGGCCCTGCGCCAGTCGGTCAAGGGCAAGGCCGAAGACATGGCCGACGCGATGCGCGTCCAGCCGTGGCTCGACGCCGCCGTGAAGAACATCGGCCAACATGAGCTGAACCCGCTGTTCATCGCCAGCCTTGCCGAAACCAAGCTCGACGACGTGGCCGAAGAATGCGTCCACGCCGCCCCTGACGACCTGGCCCGCATCGGTTTCGCCGTGGCTCACGCCCTGGACGCCAGCGCGCCGGCCGTCGACGGCCTGGACAGCGAAGCGGCCGCCCTGGTGCAACGCATCGCCGACGCCCTGCTGGCGGCCAAGCGCCCATTGATCATCGCCGGCACCTCGTTGGGCTCCAAGGCGCTGATCGAAGCCGCCGCCAACATCGCCAAGGCCTTGAAGCTGCGCGAGAAGAACGGTTCCATCAGCCTGGTCGTGCTGGAAGCCAACAGCCTTGGCCTGGCCATGCTCGGTGGCGAATCGGTCGATGCCGCGCTGCAAGCGGTGATCGACGGTAGCGCCGACGCCATCGTGGTACTGGAAAACGACCTGTACACCCGCACCGACAAGGCCCGTGTCGACGCGGCCCTGAACGCGGCGAAAACCGTGATCGTCGCCGACCACCAGAAAACCGCCACCACCGACCGCGCCCACCTGGTGCTGCCGGCGGCGAGCTTCGCTGAGGGCGACGGTACCCTGGTCAGCCAGGAAGGTCGCGCCCAGCGCTTCTTCCAGGTTTTCGACCCGCAATACCTGGACGCCAGCATCCTGGTCCACGAAGGTTGGCGCTGGCTGCATGCCCTGCGCGCCACCCTGCTGAACCAGCCGATCGACTGGACGCAACTGGATCAGGTCACCGCTGCCGTGGCTTCGAGCACCGCGCAACTGGCCGGCATCGTCGACGCCGCGCCGTCCGCCGCGTTCCGCATCAAGGGCTTGAAACTGGCCCGTGAACCGCTGCGCTACTCCGGCCGCACCGCGATGCGCGCCAACATCAGCGTCCACGAACCGCGCACCCCGCAAGACAAGGACACCGCGTTCGCCTTCTCCATGGAAGGTTACTCGGGCTCCGCCGAACCGCGTTCGCAAGTGCCGTTCGCCTGGTCGCCGGGCTGGAACTCGCCCCAGGCCTGGAACAAGTTCCAGGACGAAGTCGGTGGTCACCTGCGTGCTGGCGATCCGGGCACCCGCCTGATCGAAAGCCAGGGCGATGGCCTGAGCTGGTTCGCCAGCGTGCCGCGCGCCTTCAACCCGGCACCGGGCACCTGGCAGGTCGTGCCGTTCCATCACCTGTTCGGCAGCGAAGAGAACTCTTCCAAGGCCGCGCCGGTACAGGAACGCATTCCGGCCGCCTACGTGTCGCTGGCCAAATCCGAAGCCGATCGCCTGGGCGTCAACGACGGTGCCCTACTGAGCCTGAACGTGGCCGGCCAGACCCTGCGTCTGCCGCTGCGCATCAATGAGCAGCTGGGCGCTGGCCTGGTGGCCCTGCCTGCCGGCCTGGCGGGTATTCCGCCGGCGGTGTTCGGCAAAACCGTCGACGGTCTGCAGGAGGCAGCGCAATGAGTTGGTTCACCCCTGAAGTGATCGACGTGATCCTGACGGTCCTCAAGGCCATTGTGATCCTGCTGGCCGTGGTGGTCACAGGCGCCTTGCTGAGCTTCGTCGAACGTCGCCTGCTGGGCTGGTGGCAGGACCGCTACGGTCCGAACCGCGTGGGCCCGTACGGCATGTTCCAGATCGCCGCCGACATGGTCAAAATGTTCTTCAAGGAAGACTGGACGCCGCCGTTTGCCGACAAGGTGATCTTCACCCTGGCACCGGTCGTGGCCATGAGCGCCTTGCTGATCGCCTTCGCGATCATCCCGATCACCCCGACCTGGGGCGTGGCGGACCTGAACATCGGCCTGCTGTTCTTCTTCGCCATGGCCGGCCTGTCGGTGTACGCGGTGCTGTTCGCCGGTTGGTCGAGCAACAACAAGTTCGCCCTGCTGGGCAGCCTGCGGGCCTCGGCCCAGACCGTGTCCTACGAAGTTTTCATGGGCCTGGCCCTGATGGGCGTCGTGATCCAGGCCGGTTCGTTCAACATGCGCGACATCGTCGAGTACCAGGCCCAGAACCTGTGGTTCATCATTCCGCAGTTCTTCGGCTTTTGTACCTTCTTCATCGCTGGCGTGGCCGTGACTCACCGTCACCCCTTCGACCAGCCGGAAGCGGAACAGGAACTGGCCGACGGCTACCACATCGAATACGCCGGCATGAAATGGGGCATGTTCTTCGTCGGTGAGTACATCGGTATCGTCCTGATCTCGGCACTGCTGGTCACGCTGTTCTTCGGCGGCTGGCACGGTCCGTTCGACATCCTGCCGCAACTGTCCTTCGTGTGGTTCGCCCTGAAAACCGCGTTCTTCATCATGCTGTTCGTCCTGCTGCGCGCTTCGATCCCGCGCCCACGCTACGACCAGGTGATGGACTTCAGTTGGAAATTCTGCCTGCCGCTGACCCTGATCAACATGCTGGTGACCGCTGCGATCGTGTTGTTGAACACGCCTGCGGCCGCGGTTCAGTGAGGATTTGACCCATGTTCAAATATATTGGCGACATCGTTAAGGGTACCGGTACCCAACTGCGAAGCCTGGTCATGATCTTCGGCCATGGCTTTCGCAAGCGCGACACCCTGCAATACCCGGAAGAGCCGGTCTACCTGGCACCGCGTTACCGCGGCCGCATCGTCCTGACCCGCGACCCCGACGGCGAAGAGCGCTGCGTGGCCTGCAACCTGTGCGCCGTGGCGTGCCCGGTGGGCTGCATCTCGCTGCAGAAAGCTGAAACCGAAGACGGTCGCTGGTACCCGGACTTCTTCCGCATCAACTTCTCGCGCTGCATTTTCTGCGGCCTCTGCGAGGAAGCCTGCCCGACCACCGCGATCCAGCTGACGCCGGATTTCGAAATGGCGGATTTCAAACGTCAGGACCTGGTGTACGAGAAAGAAGACTTGCTGATTTCCGGTCCCGGTAAAAACCCTGATTACAACTTCTATCGTGTTGCAGGTATGGCCATTGCCGGTAAGCCGAAAGGTGCCGCGCAAAACGAAGCCGAGCCGATCAACGTGAAGAGCTTGCTGCCTTAAGGAAGAAAGATGGAATTCGCTTTCTATTTCGCATCGGGTATTGCTGTGGTCTCCACGCTTCGCGTGGTCACCAACACCAACCCCATACATGCCCTGCTCTACCTGATCATTTCGCTCATCGCCGTGGCCATGACCTTTTTCAGCCTCGGCGCACCCTTTGCCGGTGCGCTGGAAGTGATCGCCTACGCTGGCGCCATCATGGTGCTGTTCGTGTTCGTGGTGATGATGCTGAACCTGGGCCCGGCCTCGGTCCAGCAGGAACGCAACTGGCTCAAGCCCGGCATCTGGGCGGGACCGGTGATTCTCGCCGCCCTGCTGCTGGGTGAACTGCTGTATGTGCTGTTCGCTCACCAGAGCGGTCAGGGCATCGGCCAAACCACCGTAGGCGCCAAGGCCGTGGGCATCAGCCTGTTCGGCCCGTACCTGCTGGTGGTCGAACTCGCCTCGATGCTGCTGCTTGCTGCAGCCGTCACGGCGTTCCATTTGGGCCGTAACGAGGCGAAGGAGTAATCACATGCCTGCTATCCCTCTCGAGCATGGTCTGGCGGTTGCCGGCATCCTGTTCTGCCTCGGTCTGGTCGGCCTGATGGTGCGCCGCAACATTCTGTTCGTGCTGATGAGCCTGGAGGTCATGATGAATGCCTCCGCCCTGGCCTTCATCGTTGCGGGCGCTCGCTGGGCTCAACCGGATGGACAGATCATGTTCATCCTGGTGATCAGCCTGGCAGCCGCCGAGGCCAGTATCGGCCTGGCGATCCTGTTGCAGCTGTATCGCCGCTTCCACACTCTGGATATTGACGCTGCCAGTGAGATGCGCGGATGAACCTACTCTTTCTGACTTTCGTATTTCCTCTCATTGGTTTCCTGCTGCTGTCGTTCTCCCGTGGACGCTGGTCGGAAAACCTTTCGGCGCTGGTTGGCGTCGGTTCCATCGGCCTGTCCGCCATCGTCGCGGCCTACGTGATCTGGCAATTCAACGTCGCGCCACCTGAAGGCGGCGCGTACGCTCAGGTGCTGTGGCAGTGGATGGCGGTGGAAGGCTTCAAGCCGAGCTTCACCCTGTACCTGGACGGCCTGTCGGTGACCATGCTGGGCGTGGTGGTCGGCGTGGGTTTCCTGATCCACCTGTTCGCGTCCTGGTACATGCGCGGCGAAGCCGGTTACTCGCGTTTCTTCGCCTACACCAACCTGTTCATCGCCAGCATGCTGTTCCTGGTGCTCGGCGATAACCTGTTGTTCGTGTACTTCGGCTGGGAAGGCGTGGGCCTGTGCTCGTACCTGTTGATCGGTTTCTACTACAGCAACCGCAACAACGGTAACGCGGCACTGAAAGCGTTCATCGTGACTCGGATCGGCGACGTGTTCATGGCCATCGGTCTGTTCATCCTGTTCCAGCAACTGGGCACGCTGAACATCCAGGAACTGCTGGCACGTGCGCCCGAGCACTTCAAGGCCGGTGACTTCTGGATCGTCCTGGCGACCCTGATGCTGCTGGGCGGTGCCGTCGGTAAATCCGCGCAGCTGCCGTTGCAGACCTGGTTGGCGGACGCGATGGCCGGTCCTACTCCGGTCTCGGCACTGATCCACGCGGCAACCATGGTCACCGCCGGTGTCTACCTGATCGCCCGTACCCACGGTCTGTTCGCCCTGGCGCCGGACATCCTGCACCTGGTGGGCATCGTCGGTGGCGTGACCCTGGTACTGGCCGGCTTTGCCGCCCTGGTGCAGACCGACATCAAGCGGATCCTCGCCTACTCGACCATGAGCCAGATCGGCTACATGTTCCTGGCCCTGGGCGTCGGTGCCTGGGAAGGCGCGATCTTCCACCTGATGACCCACGCGTTCTTCAAAGCCCTGCTGTTCCTTGCCTCCGGTGCGGTGATCGTCGCCTGCCACCACGAGCAGAACATCTTCAAGATGGGCGGCCTGTGGAAGAAACTGCCACTGGCCTACGCCAGCTTCATCGTCGGTGGCGCGGCCCTGGCGGCCCTGCCACTGGTGACCGCGGGCTTCTACTCCAAGGATGAAATCCTCTGGGAAGCGTTTGCCAGCGGCAACCAGGGCCTGCTGTATGCCGGCCTCGTGGGTGCCTTCATGACTTCGCTGTACACCTTCCGCCTGATCTTCATCGCGTTCCACGGTGAAGCCAAGACCGAAGCCCACGCCGGCCATGGCATTGCCCACTGGCTGCCGCTGTCGGTGCTGATCGTGCTGTCGACTTTCGTCGGCGCAATGATCACTCCGCCGCTGCACGGCGTACTGCCACAAAGCGTCGGCCATGCCGGCGGCGAAGCCAAGCACAGCCTGGAAATCGCCTCGGGCGCCATCGCCCTGGCCGGTATCCTGCTGTCCGCCCTGCTGTTCCTGGGCAAGCGTCGTTTCGTCACGGCCATCGCCAACAGCGGCCTCGGCCGTGTCCTTTCGGCCTGGTGGTTCGCCGCCTGGGGCTTCGACTGGATCTACGACAAACTGTTCGTCAAGCCATACCTTGCGATCAGCCACATTCTGCGCAAAGACCCGCTCGACCAGACCATTGGCCTGATCCCGCGCATGGCCAAGGGCGGCCACACTGCCCTGAGCCGTACCGAGACCGGTCAATTGCGTTGGTATGCGGCTTCCATGGCGGCTGGCGCCGTGCTGGTTATCGGCGCCATCGTGCTGGTAGCGGTCTGATATGAACCTTGCGAACTTGCGAAAGGAAACGAGCCCGTCATGATTCTGCCCTGGCTAATCCTGATCCCCTTTATCGGCGGCCTGCTGTGCTGGATCGCGGAGCGCTCCAGCTCCACACTCCCGCGCTGGATTGCGCTGCTGACCATGTCCCTGGAACTCGCGCTCGGCCTCTGGCTGTGGGCGACCGGTGACTATTCGTTGGCCCCTGCCCCGGGTGCCAATCCGACCTGGGCGCTTGAATTCAAGCACCTGTGGATCGAGCGCTTCGGCATCAGCGTGCACCTGGCCCTCGACGGCCTGTCGCTGCTGATGATCCTGCTGACCGGTCTGCTGGGTATCCTCTCGGTCCTCTGCTCCTGGAAAGAGATCCAGCGCCACGTCGGCTTCTTCCACCTGAACCTGATGTGGATCCTGGGCGGTGTCGTCGGCGTGTTCCTGGCGCTGGACCTGTTCATGTTCTTCTTCTTCTGGGAAATGATGCTGGTGCCGATGTACTTCCTCATCGCGCTCTGGGGTCACAGCTCGGCGGACGGCAAGAAAACCCGGATCTACGCGGCGACCAAGTTCTTCATCTTCACCCAGGCTTCCGGCCTGATCATGCTGGTGGCGATCCTCGGTCTGGTACTGGTCAACTTCAACAACACCGGCGTGATTACCTTCAACTACGCCGACCTGTTGAAAGTGCAGATGTCGCGCACCACCGAGTACGTGCTGATGCTGGGCTTCTTCATCGCCTTCGCGGTGAAGCTGCCGGTCGTGCCGCTGCACTCCTGGCTGCCGGACGCCCACGCCCAGGCACCGACCGCTGGTTCCGTGGACCTGGCCGGTATCTTGCTCAAGACCGCGGCCTATGGCCTGCTGCGCTTCGCCTTGCCGATGTTCCCCAACGCCTCGGCCGAGTTCGCGCCGATCGCCATGACCCTGGGCCTGATCGGGATCTTCTACGGTGCCTTCCTGGCGTTCGCCCAGACCGACATCAAGCGTCTGATCGCCTTCTCCAGCGTCTCGCACATGGGCTTCGTGCTGATCGGCATCTACTCCGGCAGCCAGTTGGCCCTGCAAGGCGCGGTGATCCAGATGCTGGCCCACGGTCTGTCGGCAGCGGCGCTGTTTATCCTCAGCGGCCAGTTGTACGAACGCCTGCACACCCGCGACATGCGTGAGATGGGTGGCGTGTGGTCGCGCATCGCTTACCTGCCGGCCATCAGCCTGTTCTTCGCAGCTGCTTCCCTGGGCTTGCCAGGTACCGGCAACTTCGTCGGCGAGTTCCTGATCCTGATCGGCACCTTCGTCAGTTCGCCATGGATCATCGCCATCGCCACCTCCGGCCTGGTGTTCGGTTCGGTCTACTCGCTGATCATGATCCACCGCGCCTACTTCGGCCCATCCAAGTCGGACGAAGTACTGCGTGGCATGGACGGTCGCGAACTGATCATGGTGCTCGGCCTTGCGGTGCTGCTGATTTACCTCGGCGTTTACCCGCAACCGTTCCTCGACACCTCTGCCGCCACGATGCATGGCGTGCAGCAGTGGCTCGGCACCGCCTTCTCTCAACTCGCTTCGGCCCGGTAAGAGCGCTATGGAATTCACGATTCAACACTTTATCGCGCTTGCGCCGCTGTTGATCACCAGCGCCACGATCCTCGTGGTGATGCTGGCGATCGCCTGGCGCCGCAATCACTCCCAGACTTTCCTGCTGTCGGTGGCGGGGCTGAACCTGGCCTTGCTGTCGATCCTGCCGGCCTTGAAAGTCGCTCCACTGGCGGTCACCCCGCTGATCCAGATCGACAGCTTCGCCTGCCTGTACATGGCGCTGATCCTGGTCGCCACCCTCGCCTGCGTCACCCTCGCCCACGCCTATCTCGGTGATGGCGGTTCGGGTTACCCGGGCAACCGCGAAGAACTGTACCTGCTGATCCTGATGGCCGCCGCCGGTGGCCTGGTCCTGGTCGGCGCCCAGCACCTGGCGAGCCTGTTCATCGGTCTGGAACTGTTGTCGGTGCCGGTCTACGGCCTGGTAGCCTACGCCTTCTTCAACAAGCGCTCCCTGGAAGCCGGCATCAAGTACATGGTGCTGTCGGCGGCCGGTTCCGCGTTCCTGTTGTTCGGCATGGCGCTGCTGTACGCAGAGGCCGGCACCCTGAACTTCGTCGGCATTGGCCAGGCCCTGGCGGCCACCGGCCTGCCAAGCCCGATCGCGCAACTGGGCCTGGGCATGATGCTGATCGGCCTGGCGTTCAAACTGTCGCTGGTGCCCTTCCACCTCTGGACCCCGGACGTCTACGAAGGCGCCCCGGCGCCGGTGGCGGCGTTCCTCGCCACCGCGTCGAAAGTGGCGGTGTTCGCGGTCATGGTGCGACTGTTCCAGATCTCGCCAGTGGCCAGCAGCGGTGTGTTGAGCAATGTACTGACCATCATCGCCATCGCGTCGATCCTGTTCGGTAACCTGCTGGCACTGACCCAGAGCAACCTCAAGCGTCTGCTGGGTTACTCGTCCATCGCCCACTTCGGTTACCTGCTGATCGCCCTGATCGCCAGCAAGGGCCTGGCCGTGGAAGCCATCGGCGTGTACCTGGTCACCTACGTGATCACCAGCCTCGGTGCCTTCGGCGTGATCACCCTGATGTCCTCGCCGTACAACGGCCGCGACGCCGACGCCCTGTACGAATACCGTGGCCTGTTCTGGCGCCGTCCGTACCTGACCGCCGTGCTGACCGTGATGATGCTGTCCCTGGCCGGCATCCCGCTGACCGCCGGCTTCATCGGCAAGTTCTACATCATCGCCACCGGCGTCGAGGCTCACCAATGGTGGCTGGTCGGCTCCCTGGTGCTGGGCAGTGCCATCGGCGTGTTCTACTACCTGCGCGTCATGGTCACCCTGTACCTGATGGAACCGAACCTGCGTCGCCACGATGCCGAGCTGCACTGGGAACAGAAGGCAGGCGGCGTGATGCTGCTGGCTATCGCCGTACTGGCGTTCTTCCTCGGTGTGTATCCGCAGCCGTTGTTGACGTTGGTGCAACAGGCTGGCCTGATGGGCTGATTGCCTGAACGGTGTAGTTGAAAACCCGTATCGCGAGATGCGGGTTTTTTTATGGCCGGATGCTTGACTGTCCCTGCATGACCGAGACGCTGCGCCATAGGCGACCGTCATCCATAGTCGACTTCACTTTCAGCGTCGCCTGACTCACCGTCATCGCGAGCAGGCTCGCTCCCTCAAGGGACGAGTTCCCAGGCTCACTGAAGTGGTGTTGGACTCTGACATTTTTAACATCGGTATTTTTTTCAAACCCGGCTACCCTGAACCCGCCCCTGTGTCCGAGGAGAATGAAGTTGAGTGTCGATGTGGAATGCGTCGTGGTCGGCGCAGGCGTTGTCGGCCTTGCCGTGGCGCGGGAAATGGCCCTTGCCGGTCATGAGGTGCTGCTGATCGAAGCCGGCGCGGCCATTGGCACAGGGATCAGTTCACGTAACTCCGAGGTGATCCACGCGGGCATCTACTACCCACCGGGCAGCCTCAAGGCGCAGTTGTGCGTCGAGGGTCGACGCAGGCTGTACGCTTATTGTGAAACCCACGGCGTGGAGACCCGCCGGCTTGGCAAGTTGATCGTCGCCCGGGATCAGGCACAGGTGCCAGGCCTGAAGGCATTGTTCGAACGCGGCTTGGCCAATGGCGTGGACGACCTGGGGCTGCTCGACCAGAAACAGGCGCAGGCTCTGGAACCGGCACTGGCCTGCGTCGCCGCCTTGTATTCGCCCTCCACCGGGATCGTGGATTCTCATGCCCTGATGCTGGCCTTGCAGGGCGATGCCGAAGCGGCCGGAGCGAGTGTCGCGTTCCACGCACCGTTGTTACGGGCCCGCATCCACGTCGGGCACTTCATGCTGGAAGTGGGTGGTGCGGCACCGATGAACTTGAGCTGCCGCCAACTGATCAACGCGGCAGGCCTCCAGGCTCCGGCCCTTGCCCGCTGCATGGAAGGGTTGCCGCCCCTATCGGTGCCCGACGACTATTTGTGCAAGGGTCATTATTTCAGCCTTGCCGGACGCGCGCCCTTCCGGCACCTGATCTACCCTGCCCCGGAAGCCGCCGGCCTGGGCATTCACATGACGCTGGACCTGGCGGGCCAGGCTCGCTTCGGCCCTGACGTGGAATGGGTCGAGCGGGAGGATTACCGGGTCGATCCGGCCCGGGCCGCGGCTTTTTACCCGGCGATCCGCGACTACTGGCCCGGCCTGCCGGACCAGAGCCTGCACCCGGCCTACAGTGGGATCCGCCCGAAGATCTCCGCGCCCGGCGATCCCGCCCGCGACTTCCTCATCAGCGCAGAAACCGAGCACCGGGTGCCTGGTCTGATCAACCTGTTCGGCATCGAATCGCCGGGGCTGACATCCTGCCTGGCGATAGCTGGACGGGTGCGGCAGTTGCTCGATAACTGAGCTGCGAATCCTGGGGGCATTTGGGGTGAGCATGATTTTCGGGGCGACGCGAAAACTGTGGGAGCGAGCCTGCTCGCGATGGGGCCAGGCCAGCCGACATTATCCGTGCTTGAACACGCGCTATCGCGAGCAGGCTCGCTTGTATGGTAGGACTTGAAGGGAGGAGGAGGGACAAGGCTCGATTCTGACTGTTAGCCGCAGTACAGACTGTGGGAGATTTCGCCCCTCCTCCT
>NZ_RQJK02000020.1:0-134842 GCF_022342325.2 Pseudomonas sp. AF32
GACGCCCTTCGCGAAGTGGTGCTTGCACACAACGTGGTACACGTCGATGAAACGCCGGTGCAGATGCTGGCGCCGGGCGAGAAGAAAACCCATCGCGCTTACGTCTGGGGTTATGCCACGACAGCGTCCGCCCCGATTAGCGCTGTGGTGTACGACTTCAGCTCTGGTCGGTCGGGTGAGCATGCTCGTAACTTCCTGGGAGACTGGAAAGGCAAGTTGGTTTGCGATGACTACGGCGGCTACAAAGCCAGCTTTGCACTCGGTGTCACTGAAATCGGCTGCATGGCTCACGCCCGCCGCAAGTTTTACGACTTGCACATCACCAGCAAAAGCGTGCTTGCCGAGCAAGCATTGCGGTACATAGCGGCCTTATATGAGGTTGAACGCGAAGTTCGTGATGTGGATCCGGACGTCCGACGACGAATACGTCAGGAAAAGGCGGCGCCCCTGATGAACGCGTTTCATGCCTGGATGATTGCCCAGCGCGAGCTTGTGCATGAAGGTTTGGGGATTACCAAAGCCTTGGATTACAGCCTCAAACGCTGGGCGGCGTTGAGTCGGTATCTAAACGACGGCACGGTGCCCATAGACAACAACCACATCGAAAATCAGATACGGCCATGGGCGCTCGGACGCAAAAATTGGCTGTTCGCCGGCTCACTACGCAGTGGGCAGCGAGCGGCTGCGCTGATGAGTTTGATCCAATCGGCCAAGCTCAACGGGCATGATGCGTATGCCTATCTGAAGGACGTTCTTGCTCGCCTGCCGACACAGCAGGCGAGTGAAATTGGGGAGTTGTTGCCGCATCGTTGGCAACCGGCTTAGCTACGCAAGACGGGATGCCCGGACGCTTACGGAAAGGCTCTCGGATGTCCTGGAGAATTTCTACGAAGAGGTGAAGGCGGACTGTAACCCGAATCATCGGATCGGCATGGGCTGGCTGGCGGTGCCCGGCGATACGCTGGTATCCGAGGCGCGATTGTCTGCACTTCTGGCTGCCGTCGGCGCCTGGAACCAGGTGAAGGTAGCAGCGTGAGACGGTTTCGCATCCAGCAACGCATACGACAAACCTGGCTGGGCTTGCCGGCCAGTGGAATTGAAGAGGTAGGCCATGGCAGCCACGCAAAAAGAGCGCTCAGCGAAGACCGCGGCGAAACGAAAGAACCGCGGCGAAGAGGAATTGCGGCTTCACTGTCTGTCCGGCACGCGACAAGCACTTGCTGAGCTGATGACCAGGGCGGGTATCGAGGAGCAGGGCGAGGCGATGACGCTGATGATTCATCACCTGCATGGCCTAGGCCCGGGTGATGCTCTACCATTTCTTGAACCTCCGCGCCACGAAATCACGGTTTCACCTGCTGTGGCGCGAAAGCTTCACCTATTCAGAGCTAGGGAGGAGCTCAGAATTTCTACGGCAGAGTGAAGCGCAGACTACCCGCACTTCGGCTTAGGGGCTGGAGGTGCGTTTGGCGCCTTCGGCCGATTGGCTCTTGCAACCGGCTGAGCGCCGTTCGAATCCTCGAAAGATGGCTGCCCATCCTGATCGGTCGTAAAGATTGCGTACGTTCCCATTTAGTTTCGACCCCTGATTGATATTAACTAGATCTTATTTTTTTGGCGGTGGCGGTGCTGCCGGAGCTTTCGGCCGGACATTGATAGGCTTGCCGGGATTGGCATTGTTGATTTTTACTTCCGGATCTGGACGAACAACGCGAGGGATAGGGCGTGGTGCTTCGCTTGACATAATTACCTACCAGGTTTTTTCCGTGAATTCGACCCACTGTACCCGAGATGCCTCAATCGTGAACAGGTCAGCGCTGAGAGAGGTTTCCTCGCCTTGATCGTCCAACCATGCGGGATCTTGCAGAACGAATTGTCCTTCTTTGGGCTCCGTTGGAAAATGCAAAGGCCACCCATAGATTCGGCGCTCGTCGACTAGGTGCAATACAACATAGCGCTCAAACTCTGTGAACGCAGCGTACCACTCCGTCGGATATGAGGTTTTTTTGGTGAATTTCTTATCTCTGAGCCATTTGTGCAGCCTATCCCGCGAAGCCAGATAGCATGCAGCCGCTCCAAGGCTCAGAGCGACCAGAGCAGACCAGATGGATTTAGTGTTGCTCGTCCACTCGCCAAAAGAATAGAAATGAGTGCCGACCCATAAGGCCAACGACTCTATTAGACCTACGATTATCTGGATGACAAAGGTAAAAATCAGAGCCTGCACAATCTGCCCGAAGGTGTCGGGGCGCTTGAAAGCGGTAAAGGAATAAAAGATCCAGGCTGTTAGAAATCCAGGGATCAAGTACTGCAGGAGAGGTATCACCTCTTTTACTAAATCGTCCATGAGAAACCACTCTTCAACTCTTGCGATTCTTAATACCCCATCCCAAACCAAAATGCCACCATCGGTCACGGAGGGCGGCGCCTGACTGGAAATCAACCATGACCTCATCCCACCAGATCTTGGTCGGCGACTGCATCGACATGATGCGGACGTTGCCCGACCGATCAGCGCAGTGCTGCGTCACCAGCCCGCCCTACTACGGTTTGCGGGATACGGCGTCGATGGGCAGATCGGCCTGGAAGAAACGCCGGCGGAGCTCATCGCTCGCCTGGTCGAAGTGTTCCACGAGGTGCGACGGGTACTTCGCGACGACGGTACCGCCTGGGTAAACATAGGCGATAGTTATGCTGGTAGCTGGGGGTGCCGAAGGACGAACAACCAATCATGGAAACTCATCCCACAACGCCAGTGTGATGCAGCGGTACTCAATCACAAACCACCCGAAACGCGCCCGCAAAACGACCGCGGACCCCAAAGGTTACGGGCTGAAGGTAAAGGACCTGAAGGGCATTCCCTGGCGGCTCGCTTTCGCACTTCAGGATGACGGCTGGTACCTGCGCCAAGACATCATCTGGCACAAGCCAAACCCGATGCCTGAATCGCCGAGAGACCGCTGCACCAAGGCTCACGAGTATTTGTTTCTGCTGAGCAAGTCGCCTCGTTACTACTACGACCAGGCCGCTATCCGTGAGCCGGCCATCGATGGACAAACCGAAGCAGCAATGCAGTTTGGGAGAAACGGGTCAAGCGGCGAGCACGTCATACCAGGGCAGCGGTTTGCCCAGCACCGGCCAGGGCGACCCACGCCAACGCCAGTTACCGACACGAGAAACAAACGGAGTGTGTGGACGGTGGCCACGGTCGGCTATCAGGGGGGCTCACTTCGCCACCTTCCCGCCTGACTTGATCCGACCATGCCTCCTGGCCGGGGCGCCGCGTGGTGGGGTTGTGCTGGATCCGTTCGGAGGCGCGGACACCACGGCACTGGTTGCGATGCAAGAAGGACGGAGATCCATCCTATGCGAGCTGAACCCAGAATATGCTGCGATGGCTGAGCGCCGGGTTGCTGCGGCCTGGCTCGACGGCGCGGCGCAGATGGATGTGTTTCACGACTCAGCGCCAGCCGCGTGACTCAGCGAGTCGGAACGACAATGCTTTTTATCCTGGCAACAGTATCGGGGTCGTCAGGATTGTCGACGACTATCAGCAATTGGCTGGTATCCGTCAGCGGAGCTGCAGTTGAAGGGTGTACAAGTTGCGCCAGCTTAGGCCATGTGAAAATTTCTACTCCTGTCCGGTCCTCAGGATTGCCAACTAAAAACACGGAATTGTAGCTCTTCAGATCAACCTGATCGATTTCCGCTTCCGTAATAACTCGATCCACCATTTCGCTCCCCTTCCGGCCCCATACCGGGCCATCAACCAATAGCCCACAAACTCGAGTCACGCCAACCGGCGAGCATCATCAGAGGTCGAGGATGAGCAGAAGTCGTAAAGCCTCTTCAATCGAATCAATGTTGACGGCCCAGTGCTCAGCGTCTTTGTGAGATGTGTCAGTAAAGTCGCCTGGGAACCAGGTCTTTATTACATCTAACTTGGGTCTGTACCGATCAACAACCGGGGACCGCCAATGAAAGAGCAATTTCTTGCGTGATGGCATGATCGAAAAACACCAGTCATCGCCCTGGCGTACAGCAATCGATCTGACTTTGCCTTGATAAGCAGTACTGCAACTGACACCCCTGAGGCAGGTGAGCGTACCTACAAGTAGCGCGAACGCTGTCCTGACCTCTTTGCTCTGGATGTATTCGTAAAACTCAGTGATTCGTTCTGAATCATCAGCACCTTTCAGCATCGCGTACACCTCCACCCCACTGGTGCACTACAAGCACAAGGCTCGGCGCCGAGAGCAAATAGATGCGAAAAGACCACTGGACATCGGTGGCGCTTGACTACCTGACCAAGGAGTTCAGCAAGGCAAGGGACGCAGCCCACACCTACGACCATATTCCGGCCGGGGAGCGCCCCACTTTTCACGAGATCCGCGCTTTGGGCACCTGGCTCTATGGGCAACAGAATTTCCCGCTGGAATACATCCAGGCCTTGATGGGCCACGCAGACGAGAAGATGACCAAACACTACCAGGAAGGCCATGGGGATAAGACGATCGAGTACGTCGCGGTATGCGCCGAATTGGCGCTCTGAGGTGGGGGTTTTGCAAAAGTTTGCAAATCGCAGAAAGCAAAAAGGGGCCACCGTTTCCGGTGCCCCCCTTCTAGACCGCCCAGCAGAGCGGATTTTGTTTGGTAGGCGCGATTGGACTCGAACCAACGACCCCCACCATGTCAAGGTGGTGCTCTAACCAACTGAGCTACGTGCCTGCTGTGAGGCGGCATTCTACGGAATTCCAAAGGGGTGTCAACACCTTTTTTTCACCTAACCCTATGAATATGCAAAATATTTAATTTCGCCGTTGCGACGAAGTTTTTGCGGTGGCTGGCGGCCGATTTTTATCTCGGGTAGGATCGACGCACTCGTAAAAAATATAAAACAGAGGTTGCAGAATGGCGAACACTCCTTATCCAGCGTCCTATTACGCCGCGTCGGCCAACCCGGCGCCGTCGCGTCCGGTTCTGCAGGGTGATGTCGAAACCGACGTGTGTGTCATCGGCGCGGGTTACACCGGCCTGTCCTCTGCCCTGTTTTTGCTGGAGCACGGTTTCAAGGTCACGATTGTCGAGGCGGCGAAGGTGGGGTTTGGCGCTTCGGGTCGCAACGGCGGGCAAATCGTTAACAGCTACAGCCGTGATATTGATGTGATCGAACGCAGTGTCGGGCCTGCGCAGGCGCAGTTGCTGGGCAATATGGCGTTCGAGGGCGGACGGATCATTCGCGAGCGCGTGGCGAAGTATCAGATCCAGTGCGATTTGAAGGACGGCGGCGTGTTCGCGGCCCTCACCGCCAAACAGATGGGTCATCTGGAGTCCCAGAAACGTTTATGGGAGCGTTTCGGTCATACCCAGCTGGAACTGTTGGATCAGCGCCGCATTCGCGAGGTGGTGGTCTGCGATGAGTATGTCGGCGGTATGCTGGACATGAGCGGCGGCCATATTCATCCACTCAACCTGGCGCTGGGTGAAGCGGCGGCCGTGGAGTCTCTTGGCGGGGTTATCTACGAACAATCACCGGCCGTTCGAATCGAGCGTGGCGCCAGCCCGGTGGTGCATACGCCACAGGGCAAGGTCAGGGCCAGGTTCATTATCGTCGCCGGCAACGCGTATCTGGGGAATCTGGTACCGGAGCTGGCGGCCAAGTCCATGCCGTGCGGCACGCAGGTCATCACCACCGAGCCGCTGGGGGACGAGTTGGCTCATAGTCTGCTGCCCCAGGACTATTGCGTCGAAGACTGCAACTACCTGCTGGACTATTACCGGCTGACGAGTGACAAGCGCCTGATCTTCGGGGGCGGCGTGGTTTATGGCGCCAGGGATCCGGCTAACATTGAAGCGATCATTCGGCCGAAGATGCTCAAGGCCTTCCCTCAGCTCAAGCAGGTGAAGATCGATTACGCCTGGACGGGTAATTTCCTGCTGACACTGTCGCGCCTTCCTCAGGTCGGGCGCCTGGGGGACAACATCTATTATTCCCAGGGCTGCAGCGGTCATGGCGTGACGTACACGCATCTGGCGGGCAAGGTCCTGGCGGAGGCGCTGCGCGGCCAGGCCGAGCGCTTCGATGCGTTTGCCGACCTGCCCCACTACCCGTTCCCTGGCGGCCAGTTGTTGCGCACGCCGTTTGCGGCGCTGGGGGCTTGGTATTACGGATTGCGGGACAGGCTTGGGGTTTGAGTAGCAGATTCAAAAGCCCCCACAAGGACGAGGGGACAGCCCCAGAGCTGGAAAAACCCAATCCACACAAACAAAAAACCCCGGTCTTTCGACCGGGGTCTTTGCTATCGATTGGAAGAAACCTTGCGGTTTTCTCCTTAGCTTCAAGGCGTTCAGTGGTCCTCGAAGCAGATATGGCGCAGCGGACGGGACTCGAACCCGCGACCCCCGGCGTGACAGGCCGGTATTCTAACCGACTGAACTACCGCTGCGTATCGCTGTGGACTTGCGTCCAGTTAACTCGTCTGACCAGAACCCTTGGGCTTCGATCTCGAACCAGGCGAACCTGATTCGGAAAATATGGCGCAGCGGACGGGACTCGAACCCGCGACCCCCGGCGTGACAGGCCGGTATTCTAACCGACTGAACTACCGCTGCGCGTCGGTGGAGGCTTCTTACAGCTTCCATCTTGCTCTCGCAAGACTCTCATGGAACATGGTGGGTGATGACGGGATCGAACCGCCGACATTCTGCTTGTAAGGCAGACGCTCTCCCGGCTGAGCTAATCACCCTTTGCTTCGCTGAGGCCGCGAAATTTACGCAGGTACCGAAGCTAAGTCAATAGCAGGGTTGAGTTTTTTTCAAAAACAGCTTCGAGCGGCAAGCTTCAAGCTGCAAGTCAGAAGCGCCGACACACACAGTTGCTTGCAGCTCGCCACTTGCAGCTGCCTTATTCATAAATCATTTTCTTGGTCATGCCACCGTCCACCACGAACTCCTGGCCCGTGACGAAACCGGCGTTGCGCGACAACAGCCACGCCACCATGGCCGCTACGTCTTCTACCGTACCCACCCTGCCCGCCGGATGCTGCGCATGATCGGCATCGGTCAGCGGCTCTGCACGGCGCTGCGAAGGGTCCCGCGCGTCGATCCAGCCGGGGCTCACGGCGTTGACGCGGATCTCCGGCCCCAGGCTGATCGCCAAGGCATGGGTCAGGGCCAGGAGCCCGCCCTTGCTGGCTGCATAGGCCTCGGTGTCAGGCTCGGACTGCGCGGCACGGGTCGACGCCAGGTTGACGATGGCGCCGTTGTGAGCACGCAGGTATGGCGCACAGTGCTTGGCCAGCAGCATCGGTCCGCTCAGGTTGACCGCCAGGACTCGATTCCAGTAAGCCAGGTCGAGGCTTTCCAGGGTGATGTTGTGGGGATCGGCAATGGCCGCATTGCACACCAGCGCGTCGAGGCGACCGAACTGACCGAGCACTTCGGCGATGCCCGTTGCGACCTGCGCTTCGTCCGCCACGTCCATGCCAACGAACCATGCGTTATCTCCGAGGGCCTTGGCGACCCGGGAACCGCGCTCGCGATCCCGGTCGGTCAGGACCACTTGCCAGCCCTCACAGATCAGCCAGGCCGCGATGCCGAGACCAATGCCCCGGGCGGCACCCGTTACGAGCGCAACCCGGCCATGAATGCGGTCAATCACAAGGCCGCCAACCCACGAGCCAGATCGGCCTGCAGGTCCGTCACATCCTCCAGGCCGACCGCAACGCGGATCAGGCTGTCACGGATGCCTGCCGACTCACGCTCCTGGGGCGACAAACGGCCGTGGGAGGTGGTGCTCGGATGGGTAATGGTGGTTTTGCTGTCGCCCAGGTTCGCCGTAATGGAGATCAGACGGGTCGCGTCGATGAAACGCCAGGCGCCCTCCTTGCCACCCTTGACCTCGAAGCTCACCACCGCACCGAAACCACGCTGCTGACGCACGGCCAGTTCGTGCTGCGGATGGCTCTTGAGACCGGCGTAATGCACTTTCTCGATGCCGTCCTGCTTCTCCAGCCACTCGGCCAGAGCCTGGGCATTGGCGCAGTGAGCCTTCATGCGCAACCCCAGGGTTTCCAGTCCCTTGAGGAAAACCCAGGCATTGAACGGGCTGAGGGTCGGACCGGCAGTGCGCAGGAAGCCCACCACTTCTTTCATCTGCTCGCCACGGCCGGCCACCACACCGCCCATGCAACGGCCCTGGCCGTCAATGAACTTGGTCGCCGAGTGCACCACCACGTCCGCGCCCAGCTTCAACGGCTGTTGCAGCGCCGGGGTGCAGAAGCAGTTGTCCACCACCAGCATGGCGCCCTTGGCATGGGCGATTTCCGCCAGGGCGGCGATGTCCACCAGCTCAGCCAGCGGATTGGAAGGCGATTCGACGAACAACAGCTTGGTATTGGCCTTGATTGCCGCATCCCAAGCGGACAGGTCAGCCAGGGGCACGTAATCGACTTCCACGCCGAAGCGCTTGAAGTATTTCTCGAACAGACTGATGGTCGAGCCGAAGACGCTGCGCGACACCAGTACATGGTCACCGGCGCTGCACAGGCTCATCACCACAGCCATGATCGCGGCCATGCCGGTGGCGGTGGCAACCGCTTGCTCGGCACCTTCGAGGGCGGCGATGCGCTCTTCGAACGCCCGCACGGTGGGGTTGGTATAGCGCGAGTAGACGTTGCCCGGCACTTCACCGGCAAACCGGGCCGCTGCATCGGCAGCGGTGCGGAACACATAGCTGGAAGTGAAGAACATCGGATCGCCATGTTCGGCTTCCGGCGTGCGATGCTGGCCGGCGCGTACCGCCAGGGTGTCGAACGCTACGCCTTCAAGGTCGCTGTCCAGCCGACCGGCATCCCAATCCTGACTCATGCTGCCACTCCTTCAATCGGTTTAACGCAAACCGGCCCCTCAGGGCCGGTTTGTCACTCAGTTGTTGTACAGATCGATGATCGCACTGACCGCCTGGGTCTTGGCCTTGGACGCATCGTTACGAGCGCTTTCGATCTTGTTCAGGTAAGCCTCGTCGATGTCGCCGGTGACGTACTTGCCGTCGAACACCGCGCAGTCGAACTGCTCGATCTTGATCTTGCCGCCACCGACCGCCTCGATCAGGTCCGGCAGGTCCTGGTAGATCAGCCAGTCGGCGCCGATCAGGTCGGCCACTTCCTGGGTGGTACGGTTATGAGCGATCAGCTCATGGGCACTCGGCATGTCGATACCGTAGACGTTCGGGTAGCGCACGGCCGGGGCCGCCGAGCAGAAGTACACGTTCTTGGCGCCGGCTTCGCGGGCCATCTGGATGATCTGCTTGCACGTGGTGCCGCGCACGATGGAATCGTCCACCAGCATCACGTTCTTGCCGCGGAATTCCAGCTCGATGGCGTTGAGCTTCTGACGCACGGATTTTTTCCGCGCAGCCTGGCCCGGCATGATGAAGGTACGGCCGATGTAGCGGTTCTTCACGAAGCCTTCGCGGAACTTGACGCCCAGGTGGTTCGCCAGCTCCAGGGCCGCGGTGCGGCTGGTGTCCGGGATCGGGATAACGACATCGATGTCGTGGTCCGGACGCTCGCGCAGGATCTTCTCGGCCAGCTTCTCGCCCATGCGCAGGCGCGCCTTGTAGACCGAGACACCGTCCATGATCGAGTCAGGGCGCGCCAGGTACACGTGTTCGAAGATGCAGGGCGTCAGCGACGGGTTGGTCGCGCACTGGCGGGTGAACAGCTTGCCGTCTTCGGTGATGTAGACCGCTTCGCCCGGGGCCAGGTCGCGAATCAGGGTGAAGCCCAGCACGTCCAGGGACACGCTTTCGGAGGCGATCATGTACTCGACGCCTTCGTCGGTGTGACGCTGGCCGAACACGATCGGGCGGATGCCATGGGGATCACGGAAACCGACGATACCGTAGCCGGTGATCATCGCCACCACCGAGTAACCGCCAACGCAACGGTTATGCACTTCCGACACGGCGGCGAACACGTCTTCTTCGGTAGGCTGGAGCTTGCCGCGCTGGGCCAGCTCGTGGGCGAACACGTTGAGCATCACTTCCGAGTCGGAGCTGGTGTTGACGTGGCGCAGGTCCGATTCGTAGATTTCCTTGGCGAGTTGTTCGACGTTGGTCAGGTTGCCGTTGTGCGCCAGGGTGATGCCGTACGGTGAGTTGACGTAGAACGGCTGAGCCTCAGCCGAGGTCGAACTGCCCGCGGTCGGATAACGCACATGGCCGATGCCCATGTGGCCGACCAGACGCTGCATGTGGCGCTGTTGGAACACGTCACGCACCAGGCCGTTATCCTTGCGCAGGAACAACCGGCCATCATGGCTGGTCACGATACCGGCAGCGTCCTGGCCGCGGTGCTGGAGCACGGTTAGCGCGTCATACAGCGCCTGATTGACGTTCGACTTACCGACGATACCGACGATGCCACACATGCGACGCAACCCCTACTTAATGGATCTGAACTGAACAACCCTTACTGAGGCGTTTTGGCCATCGGCAAGAGCTGTTCCTTGAACGGTATTTCAGCGGGTACGCTGATACCGCTGGCAAGCCACTGACTGCTCCAACCCAGGATCAGGTTCTTGGACCAGTCTGCGACCAATAAAAATTGTGGCACGAGCCGGGACTCCTGCCACCACTTATCCTGTTGTACCGGCCCCAGGCTCAGCAGCCCGACGGCCACGACCACCAGCAACGCGCCACGCGCGGCGCCGAAAGCCATGCCCAGGAACCGGTCCGTCCCGGAAAGCCCGGTGACGCGAATCAGTTCGCCGATCAGATAGTTGATCATTGCGCCGACCAGCAAGGTGGCGATAAACAGAATGGCACAGCCCGCGATGACGCGAGCCGACGGCGTTTCGATGTATCCGGCGAGGTACTGGGACAGCGAGCCACCAAACATCCAGGCTACGACTCCCGCGATGATCCAGGTCAGCAGCGAGAGGGCTTCCTTGACGAAGCCGCGGCTCAGACTGATCAATGCGGAGATAGCGACGATTGCAACGATCGCCCAGTCAACCCAGGTAAATGGCACGGTGCAGCCTACAGACGGATAAGGCGGCGCATTTTAGCAGAGCGCAGAGCTGTCGGTAAGCTGCGATTGTCAGTGTGATTCAAATCAGGCGAACCGCAATCAACCGCGCTCCGGCTGGAAGCGCACCACAAAGCCCTTGAGGTTCTGCTGGCGGCCGAGCAGGTCCCGCAGGCGATCGGCCTCGGCACGCTCGATCAACGGCCCGACAAACACTCGGTTCTTGCCATCGGCGGAACGAATGTAGGCGTTGTACCCCTGGCTGCGCAGGGATTTCTGCAGGTTCTCGGCGCTTTCGCGACTGGTCAGGCTGGCCAGTTGCACGGACCAACTGACCGACAGGCCATTGGCGTCCACACGGCTCTGGGTGGTGTCCGGCTTGGTCGGCGCAGCGGTAATCGGCTGGGTCGGTGCCGGCTTGACGGTGGGCGCGGCAGAAGCAGCAGGTGCTGGAGCCGGTCCGACGGCGGGTTTGATCGGTGCGGTCGGCGCAACCACAGGGGCCGCAGGGGCCGCAGGCGTGCTCGGCACGACAGGTTGCTCGGCCAGGTCCTCGTCGCTCGGGACGGGCTCCTGTGGAAGCGCTTGAGGCTCGGGCACCGCCACCGGTTCGACCTGTACGGGCGCAACCGACGGTGCCTGGGGCGCAGCGGGCGCATCGACCGACACCTGGCGCTGCTCGTCCTGACGGGAAAACAGCATCGGCAGGAAAATCACCGCCAGGGCCACCAATACCAGGGCCCCCACCATGCGCTGCTTGTACGCCTTATCCAGCAATGCCATCTGCAGCTTCCTCCGTGGATCGCCGGTCCAGCCATTGAAGAGCCTCGGCGACACAAAAAAATGATCCGAACAGCAGAATCTCATCATCGGCCGTCGCCAGGGCGCACTGCCCTTCCAGCGCGGCGGCTACGCTCTCGTAAGCCTCTACCGAAGCGCCACGACGTTGCAAGGCCTCCTGCAACTGGACCGCGGGACGCGAGCGCGGTGAATCCAGCGGCGTGACCGCCCAATGCTGGACACTAGCATCCAACGCCTCGACAACGCCATCCAGATCCTTGTCCGCCAGCAACCCGAACACCGCCAGCCGCCGCCCCGCCACTGGCCGCCGTGCCAATCGCTCGGCCAGGTACTGGGCCGCATGGGGGTTGTGGCCGACATCCAGCAACAGGTTCAGGCGCTTGCCTTGCCAATTGAGCGAACGACGATCGAGTCGACCGACCACCCGGGTCGCCTGCAGCGCCCTGCCAATTTGCCCGGCGTCCCATGGCATGCCCAGCAACCGGTAAGCCTGGAGCGCCAGCGCGGCGTTTTCCATGGGAAGGTCCAGCAATGGCAGGTCGCGCAGTTCAACCGGGTTACCCTGGGCATCGCTGCCGCGCCATTGCCAGTGTTGTTCGGTCAGTGCGAGGTCGAAATCGCGCCCGCGCAGGAAGAACGGACAGCCCAGCTCCCGCGCCTTGTCCAGCAACGGCTGCGGAGGATTGAGGTCGCCACAGAGCGCAGGCGCGCCCCGACGGAAAATACCCGCCTTCTCGAAGGCCACGGATTCGCGCGTGTCGCCCAGGTAATCGGCATGGTCGACGCCAATGCTGGTGACCAGCGCCAGGTCTGCATCCACCAGGTTGACCGCGTCCAGTCGCCCGCCCAGTCCTACCTCCAACACAACCGCATCGAGGCCGGCACGGCCGAACAGCCAGAACGCCGCCAGGGTGCCCATCTCGAAATAGGTCAGGGATATCTCGCCCCGCCCGGCTTCCACCGCGGCAAAGGCTTCGCACAACTCGGCATCGGTCGCCTCGACGCCGTTGACCTGCACCCGCTCGTTGTAACGCAGCAGGTGCGGCGAACTGTAGACACCGACGCTCAACCCCTGGGCGCGCAACAGCGACGCCAGGAAGGCACAGGTCGAGCCCTTGCCATTGGTGCCGGTCACGGTGATGACCCTGGGGGCCAGCTTGCCCAACCCCATGCGGGACATGACCGCTTGCGAGCGCTCCAACCCCATGTCGATGGCTGAGGGGTGCAATTGCTCGAGGTAGGCCAGCCAGTCGCCCAGGGTGCGCTGGATCATAGGCCGGCAGGCACCGGCGGAACGACCATCGGCTCGATGGGTGCAGCGACATATTTCGGTGTCGGCAAGCCCATCAGTTGAGCCAGCAGGTTACCCAGGCGTGGACGCAGCTCCTGGCGAGGGATGATCATGTCGATAGCGCCATGCTCCAGCAGGAATTCGCTGCGCTGGAAGCCTTCCGGCAGTTTTTCGCGAACGGTCTGCTCGATCACGCGCGGACCGGCGAAGCCGATCAGGGCCTTCGGCTCGCCGACGATCACGTCGCCAAGCATCGCCAGGCTAGCCGATACGCCGCCATAGACCGGATCGGTCAGCACCGAGATGAAGGGAATGCCTTCCTCGCGCAGACGCGCCAGCACTGCGGAGGTCTTGGCCATCTGCATCAGGGAGATCAGCGCTTCCTGCATCCGCGCACCGCCGGAAGCGGAGAAGCAGACCATCGGGCAACGGTTTTCCAGGGCATGGTTGGCGGCACGAACAAAGCGCTCGCCGACGATGGCGCCCATGGACCCGCCCATGAACGAGAATTCAAAGGCCGAAACCACCACCGGCATACCCAGCAGCGTGCCGCTCATGGACACCAGGGCATCCTTTTCACCGGTCTGCTTCTGGGCCGCGGTCAGGCGGTCCTTGTACTTCTTGCCATCGCGGAATTTCAGGCGATCCACGGGCTCCAGGTCGGCACCCAGCTCAACACGGCCTTCGGCGTCCAGGAAGATGTCGATACGGGCACGTGCGCCGATGCGCATGTGGTGGTTGCACTTGGGGCAAACGTCCAGGGTCTTTTCCAGCTCGGGGCGGTACAGCACCGCTTCGCAGGATGGACATTTGTGCCACAGACCTTCAGGCACCGAGCTTTTCTTCACCTCGGAACGCATGATCGAAGGGATCAGTTTGTCTACCAACCAGTTGCTCATGCTTTCTTTCTCCAGTACCGGCGGCCCGAACGCTCTGGTTCGCGGCCCCGCGTATGCCCTTGAGCTAAATTCATTGTGTGACGGGGTTCGGGGAGCCACCACGGTCAGCGCGAAACATGACCTGCGAGCAGCCCGACCTTCCCTGCCATTCCGACAACCGCTTCAACGCGGTTGCCACTACGCTATCGGCCCGCCCTGAGGCGGCGCCTGCCTGCTTTGTACAGTGCAGGTATGGACGGCGGCAGTCTGCCAGCCGTCACATTGGCGACTGACTGCTGCGCACAGCAGCCATGAACGCACGAATCTTTTCCGGATCCTTGATGCCCTTGCCCTGCTCCACCCCGCCACTCACATCCACTGCATACGGACGGACCTGGCGAATGGCTTCGGCCACGTTGTCAGCCGTCAACCCTCCAGCCAGGATGATGGGCTTGCTCAGGTCCTGGGGCACCAACGACCAGTCGAATGCCTCGCCCGTCCCTCCGGGGATGCCCTCGACATACGTGTCCAGCAGAATGCCACTGGCGCTGGCAAAAGCCTGGCAACCGGCGGCGATATCATCACCGGCCTTGACCCGCAGCGCCTTGATGTACGGGCGATGCCAGCCTTCGCAATCGGCCGGCGTCTCGTCACCATGGAACTGCAACAGCGCCAACGGCACCGCGTCGAGTATTTCGCCCAGCTCGCAACGACTGGCATTGACGAACAGACCTACGGGGGTCACGAACGGCGGCAACGCACCGATGATCGCCCTTGCCTGCTGCACCGTCACCGCCCGGGGACTGTTGGCGTAGAACACCAGCCCGATGGCATCGGCCCCGGCCTCGACTGCCGCCAACGCGTCCTCGACGCGGGTGATCCCGCAAATCTTGCTGCGAACGGCTGGCATATCGTGAAAAACCTCAGGCAGATCCGTGAAAGTCCCGGATGGTAGCAAATGCAGCGGAGGGCGTCAGCCGTCGAGTTCCGAGAAGCCCGTGAGGAAATGTGGCCCGATGTAACGCTCCGGCAGCTCGAATTCCTTGTGATATTCAACTTGCACCAGATACAGGCCAAACGGATGCGCCGTCACGCCACCAGAGCGGCGGATGCGACTGTCGAGCACTTCCTTGGCCCACTCCACCGGCCGCTCGCCGGCGCCGATGGTCATCAATACCCCGGCAATGTTGCGCACCATGTGGTGCAGGAATGCACTGGCGCGAATGTCGAGCACGATCATTTTGCCGTGACGGGTCACGCGCAGGTGATGCAGCTCCTTGATCGGCGATTTGGCCTGGCACTGGCCGGCGCGGAAAGCGCTGAAGTCGTGGACGCCGACCAGGTACTGCGCGGCCTCTGCCATGCGCTCGACGTCCAGCGGACGATGGTTCCAGGTAATTTCTTCGTTCAGGTGCGCCGGACGGATCTGGTCGTTGTAGATCACATAGCGATAGCGACGGGCAATGGCCTTGAAACGCGCGTGGAAATGCGCCGGCATCACCTTGGCCCAACTGACACTGACATCGTGTGGCAGGTTGATGTTGGCGCCCATGACCCAGGCCTTCATCGAACGCTCGGCCTGGGTGTCGAAATGCACCACTTGCCCGCAGGCGTGCACGCCGGCATCGGTGCGGCCGGCGCAATGCAGCGACACGGGTGAGTCGGCGACCTTGGACAGCGCCTCTTCAAGGGTCTGCTGCACCGTCGCCACACCGGAGGCCTGGCGCTGCCAGCCGCGATAGCGCGAGCCTTTGTATTCAACGCCCAGGGCGATCCGGAAAAAGCCGTCGGCCGCCATTTCGGCGGCCGGATTGTCTATGTTTGCCAAGGAATTACAGCCTGCTGAGGTACGCAAAGGCGGGCATTATAAGGCTGATGGGATGGGATGCCAGTGCAGCCGTTGATCCTGTGGTGTATGGACGGGCCTCATCGCGAGCAGGCTGCGCCCACAGGATCGGCAATGGATACGGATTTGCGGGGCACATCGCCCCCCCTGTGGGAGCGGGCTTGCTCGCGAAGGCGTCGGCACATTCAACATCTTCATCGCCTGTCACACCGCTTTCGCGAGCAAGCCCGCTCCCACAAAAGGGCCGGCGCTGGAGGCTGGATCTGCGGAACACCTAGATTCTCTGCCCGCGATGAGGCCAGCCCAGGCACCACCTCCCCCAAACAAAAACGGCAGCCTCACCGGCTGCCGTTCTGAATACCCCTATGACCTCAGGCCAGGCGCGACAACATCTCCTGAGCTTCGCTCTTCTGGGTCGCATCGCCTTCATTGAGGACTTCACCCAGGATATCCCGGGCGCCGTCGTTGTCACCCATGTCGATGTAGGCTTGGGCCAGGTCAAGCTTGGTCGCCACTTCGTCGGTGCCACTGAGGAAATCGAAGTCCGGCTCGTCTTCCGCACTGGCGAGCGCATCCTCAGCAGTGAAGGACGGTTGACCCAGGCTGTCGGACAAACGCTCCAATTCTGCGTTGACATCGTCCAGTTCGGACTCGAAAGGATCCTTCGGCGCCTCGGGAGCGTCCATTTCATCGGCCAGGGACAGGTCGAAATCCGCTGGCAGCTCGAGGTCATCGGCCGGGGTATCGTCCAGGGCAGGCGTCTCGGCTGGCGAAACGTCCAGCCCTTTGAGGTCGTCGTCCAGATCCAGCAGGAAATCTTCGTCGGCCAGGGCCGGCGCCGGCGCATCGGTCCCCAGGTCCAGGTCGAACTCCGACAAGTCGTCCAGGCTTTCGGCGGCTTCGGTCTGCTGCTTGAGCACCGACTCGAAACTCAGGTCATCGTCGGCCGGGAATGCGTCCAGCTCGGGAACCGGCTCGGATGCCGGCGTGGTCGGTGCGGCCTCCAGGTCGTCCAGGCTCAGATCGAAGGCACTGTCGAGCTCCTCATCGGTCGGCGGTGTGTCTTCCAGCAGTTCCTTGACGTACTGCGCGTCCAGTTCGGCGGCCACTGCTGCGGCGGCCAGGCCGGCACCAGCGGCGACCGCCATGGCCGGGAAGCGGCTCTTGAGTTGCTCGACCTGGGCGTAATTATCGCCATTGGCCACCAGCTGGCGCTCCTGTGCGACGAACGCGTCACGGTCGCCCTGCTGACCGTAGACCTCCATCAGTTTAAGACGCAGATCACTGCGCTGTGGTTCGGCCTTGATGCCTTGCTCCAGCAGGTCAGCCGCCTGGTTCAGGCGACCACGATCGATATGGGCCTGAGCCTGGGGCAGCACGTCGTCGGACCGATCGGCGGCTGGTGCGACCAGTGGCGCGGCGATAGGCGGCGTAACGACCACAGGCGCTACCACAGGAGCTACTACCGGAGCCGGCTTGGGTGCCGGCGCTGGAGCGGGAGCGGGCTTGGGTTCGAGTTTTACGCTTGGCGGTGGGACCTCAATGCCCTCGAAGCTGCTCGGGGGCAGATCGAGCTCCGGGGAGAAGTCGGCCTCCTCCTCGAGGGCTCGGGCCATGCGCAGGTGTTTCTCGGCTTCCTGTTGCGCCTTGCGACGACGAGCGAGTAACAACAGCAGCAACAGCAGGATCACCACCCCACCACCGATCAATCCCAGCAGGATCGGATTGGTCAGCAAGTCGTTGTACTTCTGCTCGGCTGGAGCAGCCGGCGGCGTCGCTTCAGGGGCGGCCTCGGGCGTGGCTTCCGGTGTAGCCTGGGCGGCCGGTGCTGGCGCAGTAGTCGGAGCTTGTGCCGAGGGCGGCGGCGTCAGTTGCGCCGACATCGCCGGGGTCGATCCGGGAGCCGGTGGCACAGCGGCGCCTTCGGCCTGCATCTTGGCCAGTTGATCGTTCTTGAGCTCGATCAGGCGCTGCAATTTGTCCAATTGGCTCTGCAGATCCGCCATGCGGCTTTTCAGCTCTTCGTTATCACGGCGAGCCGAGTCGAGGCTCTCCTGGGTGATCGCGAGCTTGTTGCTCAGCGCCTGGGCATCGCCGGCGGGGCCCTTTGCACCTTTCTTCGCAGATTCGGCCGATACCAGGCTCAGGTTATCGCGACCGGCAGTTTGCGCTGGTGCGCTTTCGCCACGGCCACGTTTGGTCGCGTCCAGTTGCTGCTGGCCACTACGTGCCACGCCCTGGCGTCCCTGACGCCCTCGCCAGGCCGCGTTCTGCGCCGCCACTTCGGCAATGGCCTGGGCCTGCGGCAACGCGGTGCTCTGCACCGGGTCCGGCAGGCGCAGCACCTGGCCAGTCTTGAGCAGGTTGATGTTGCCATCGATGAATGCGTTCGGGTTCAACGCCTGGATCGCCAGCATGGTTTGCTGGACCGAGCCACCGTTGCGCGCCTTGGCGGCGATTTCCCACAGGGTGTCGCGCGGCGTGGTGGTGTACTGGGACGGCTTGGTAGCACCGGTCACCGGCGTCGATATGACCTGAGGCGGTTTCGGTCGGGCCGCCTCGGCCGCCTGGGGCGAAAACTTGGAAGGGTCGAGCAGCACGCTGTAATCGCGCAGCAGGCGACCGTTAGGCCACATGACCTGCACCAGGAACTTGACCATCGGCTCGGACAGCGGCCGGCTGGAGGTCACGCGCAGGACACTCTTGCCGCTGGCGTTGATCACCGGGGTGAACGTCAGGTCATTGAGAAAGGCCTGGCGGTCAATGCCGGCCTTGGCGAATTCTTCGGGCGAGGCCAGGCTCGGTACGACTTCGGCAGCGGTCAGCTGTTGAACATCGAGCAACTCGATCTCGGCGACCAGAGGCTGGTTCGGCGGCGACTTGAGGGTCAATTCCCCAAGCCCGAGCGCTTGCGCCATACCGGAGGACAGCGCCGAGGCGGCCGCTATTGCTAACACCAGTTTGCGAACTTGAACCATAGCCTCTTCCTTTGTTTGAACATTCCTCGGCCAGCGAGAAGATAGTGTTGTCGCCGCCGCGAGGCATTGCGCACTGCCCCCAGTAAACAACGGTGCGCGCGATCGTTTCACACATGCCCGGAAATACTCCGGGAGCATGGTTCGCCTTCATTACTCTGGCCAAGCATAGCGCCCAGCTAGAATCATTCGACAAATTGTTGCCAAGTATCTTTTACAGCAGGTCTTTTATCAACAACTCCGCCACCTGCACCGCGTTGAGCGCCGCGCCCTTGCGCACGTTATCCGTGGTCAGCCACAGATTGAGCTCCATCGGATCGTCGATACCGGTGCGCACGCGCCCCACATAAACCACATCCTGCCCCACTGCGTCGCCCACGGGCGTCGGATAATCGCCCGCCTCCACCAGCTCGATGCCGGGTGCGGCTTCCAGGGCGGCACTGACTTTCGCCAGATCGACGGGCGTTGCAGACTGCACGGTCACGCTAAAGCTATCGCCGAAAAACACCGGGGCTTGAATGCAAGTAACGGAAATCTTTAATAAAGCTTGATCCAGCACCTGCCGCAACTCGCGCACCAGACGCTTTTCCAGCGGTGTATGGCCCTGCTCGTCCGGCGTACCCACCTGGGCCAGCAGATTGAATGCCATCTGCCGGTCGAAGAACTTCGGTTCCAGCGGGCGGGCGTTGAGCAGCTCGGCCGTCTGGCGCGCCAACTCACTGACCGCGACACGCCCCTGGGCGGAAACGGCGAGATTGGCGGTCAGGCTGATGCGCTGCAGATCCAGGCAGTCACGCAACGGCGCCAACGCGACCGCCAGCGCCGTGGCCGATGCGCTGGGGCTGCTCACCTGAAACGGCTTGCCCAGCCCCGCCAGCACGTGGGCGTTGGCCTCGGGCACGATCTGCGGCGCCTGCTCCGGTGGCAAGGCGCCCGACAAATCGATCAAGGCGCAACCGGCGGCGGTGGCACGGGGAGCGAAGCTCAGAGTCACCGCCGGTCCGGCGGCGAAAAACGCCAGTTGGACTTTGCTGAAGTCGAACTCATCGACTTCCCGCACCCGCACGTTTTTACCGCGAAACGCCACCGAACTGCCCGCCGACTCACTGCTGGCCAGCAGGTGCAGGTTGGCGACGGGAAAGTCGCGCTCTTCGAGAATCTGGACAAGGGTTTCGCCGACAGTACCGGTGGCGCCGATCACGGCAATTTCGAAGGACTGGCTCATGGGTCTACCTCAGGCAAAACGGGGGAGCGGCACTTTACCGGGTGGCAGGCGGTCAGGCAATTGACCGGGGATTTTGTGGTGGATGGATCGGCGCTATCGCGAGCAGGCTCGCTCCCACAGTTTTTTGTGCACGCCGCAATTCCAATGTGGGAGCGAGCCTGCTCGCGATGAGGCAAGCAAAACCAACACAATATCCATAAAAAAACCCGCACCTCTCACAAGGCACGGGTTCTTTCACTACAGTAACCGATCAACGCTCGAGCAGGATCCGCAGCATGCGGCGCAGCGGTTCGGCCGCACCCCACAGCAGTTGGTCGCCGACGGTGAAAGCACCGACGAATTGCGAACCCATGTTCAGTTTGCGCAAACGGCCCACCGGCACGTTCAGGGTGCCGGTGACCTTGGTCGGGCTCAGCTCCTGCATACTGGTTTCACGGTTGTTCGGCACCAGTTTCACCCAAGGGTTGTGCTGGCTGATCAGCCCTTCGATGTCGGCGATCGGCACGTCCTTGTTCAGCTTGATGGTCAGCGCCTGACTGTGGCAGCGCATGGCGCCGATGCGCACGCAGATGCCGTCCACCGGGATCGGGCTCTTGAAGCGACCCAGGATCTTGTTGGTTTCGGCCTGGGCCTTCCACTCTTCACGGCTCTGGCCGTTTGGCAGTTCCTTGTCGATCCACGGGATCAGGCTGCCGGCCAGCGGCACGCCGAAGTTTTCGGTCGGGTACGCATCGCTGCGCATTGCCTCGGCCACCTTACGGTCGATGTCCAGGATGGCGCTGGCCGGATTGGCCAGGTCGTCGGCGACGGCTGCGTGGGTCGCGCCCATCTGCTTGATCAGTTCACGCATGTTCTGCGCGCCGGCGCCCGAGGCCGCCTGGTAGGTCATGGCGCTCATCCACTCCACCAGGCCGGCTTCGAACAGTCCGCCCAGGCCCATCAGCATCAGGCTGACGGTGCAGTTGCCGCCGATGTAGTTCTTGGTGCCCGCGTCCAGTTGCTGGTCGATGACCTTGCGGTTCACCGGGTCGAGGATGATCACCGCGTCGTCCTTCATGCGCAGGCTCGAAGCAGCGTCGATCCAGTAACCCTGCCAGCCGGCTTCGCGCAGCTTTGGGAAGACTTCGCTGGTGTAGTCGCCACCCTGGCACGTCAGGATCACGTCGAGGGTCTTGAGCTCTTCAATGCTGTAGGCATCCTTGAGCGCACCGGTGTCCTTGCCCACGGAAGGGCCCTGTCCACCGACATTGGAAGTGGTGAAAAACACCGGCTCGATGAGATCGAAATCCTGCTCTTCCAGCATTCGCTGCATGAGCACGGAACCGACCATGCCGCGCCAACCGATCAGACCTACACGTTTCATCGCAACTACACCTTTACAAAAGTGGGCCACCGTCCAGGCAGTGGACCCGAGAGATTACAGATTCCGCAGCGCGGCGACTACTGCGTCGCCCATTTGCTGGGTACCGACTTTGGTACAACCGGTCGACCAGATGTCACCGGTGCGCAACCCTTGGTCCAACACCACGCTGACGGCTTTCTCGATGGCATCGGCGGCGGCGTTGAGATTGAAGCTGTAGCGCAGCATCATCGACACCGACAGGATGGTCGCCAGTGGGTTGGCAATGCCCTGCCCCGCGATGTCCGGCGCCGAGCCGTGGCACGGCTCGTACATGCCTTTGTTGTTGGCGTCCAGGGAGGCCGACGGCAGCATGCCGATGGAACCCGTGAGCATCGACGCTTCGTCGGACAGAATGTCGCCGAACATGTTGTCGGTGACAATCACATCGAACTGCTTCGGCGCACGGACCAGTTGCATGGCCGCGTTGTCGACATACATGTGGCTCAGTTCGACGTCCGGGTAATCCTTGGCCACCTGCTCGACCACTTCGCGCCACAATTGGCTGGACGCCAGTACGTTGGCCTTGTCCACCGAGCACAGTTTCTTGCCCCGCACGCGGGCCATGTCGAAACCGACCCGGGCGATACGGCGGATTTCACTCTCGCTGTACGGCAGGGTGTCGTAGGCCTGACGCTCGCCATTATCCAGCTCACGGGTGCCACGCGGGGCGCCGAAGTAGATACCGCCGGTCAGTTCACGGACGATGAGGATGTCCAGGCCCGAGACGATTTCCGGCTTCAGGCTCGACGCATCGGCCAGTTGCGGGTAAAGGATCGCCGGACGCAGGTTGCCGAACAGGCCCAGTTGCGCACGGATTTTCAGCAGGCCGCGCTCGGGGCGGATGTCGCGCTCGATCTTGTCCCATTTCGGACCGCCCACGGCGCCCAGCAGCACGGCGTCGGCGGCACGGGCACGATCGAGGGTCTCGTCGGCCAGGGGCACGCCGTGCTTGTCGATGGCCGCGCCACCGATCACGTCGTGGCTGAGCTCGAAGCCCAGGCCGTACTTGTCGTTCGCCAGCTCCAGGACCTTGACCGCTTCGGCCATGATTTCCGGACCAATGCCGTCGCCTGGGAGAATCAGAATCTGCTTGCTCATGTATTCCTCATTTGCTCTGTCGACGCGCCCCAGGCTTTGCAACCTGGGACTGGCCGGGGAAAAGTCTATCGCTCGGCCCACAGCACCAGTACATCTGTACTGAACGAACCATCGGCCTCAATCTCAAAATATTCACGCACTTCATCGCCCATCGAGCGTTGCAGCTCGAGGATCGCGGCGCGCATCACCTCGGGCGTGCGCATGCGCTCGACCCAGGAGCGGTACTCCAGACGCAGGCGCTGGCGCAATGTGCTGCGGGTATGCAACCCCGCCTCGCTGACCTGGCGCAGCCATTCGCCAGCCGAATAGTCGCGCACATGGCTGGTGTCGCGCAGCACTTCGACACTTTGCAGATAGGTGTCCAGCAATGGCGCACCCGGCGAAAGCACGTCGATGAATGCCGCCACCCCACCCGGCTTGAGCACCCGGCGCACTTCCCGCAGGGCCAGGCCCAAATCAGTCCAATGATGCGCCGAATAACGGCTGAACACGAAATCGAACTCGCCATCGGCGAACGGCAGGTATTCGGCGGCGCCGCGCACCGTGCCGATATTGCCCAGGCCCCGATCCGCTGCCGCCGCGGCCACCACATCCAGCATTTGCTGGGACAGGTCGTAGGCCACCACTTCAGCGGCCAATGGCGCCACATGGAAACTCACATGGCCGGCGCCGCAACCCAAGTCCAGCACACGGGCACCGGCATGACCGGCCAGCTCAGCCTGTAGCAACGCGAACTCGGCACCCTGGGCGTGCACGGCACTGCTCAGGTAGGCCGCGGCCTGTTCACCGAATTGCTTTTGTACAACTTGACTGTGGGCGGTGCTGGTCATGGGGTTTCCTTTTTGGGGTGTGGCCTTGTTGTGTCAGTACTGCCGCCTTCGCGAGCAAGCCCGCTCCCACATCGGCTCAGCGGTGCTCACAAAACCCAGTGGGAGCGGGCTTGCTCGCGAAGAGGCCGGCACTGCTCACCCCCGTCTCAAGTCAATCAAGCATCACGAAACAACCAAGGCTGGCTCGCCCGATGCCTGGCCTCAAACGCCGCAATCGCGTCGCTGTCCTGCAAGGTCAGGCCAATATCGTCCAACCCATTGAGCAGGCAATGCTTGCGGAACGCATCGATCTCGAAACTCAACACCTTGCCGTCGGGACGGGTGACGGTCTGGGCCTGAAGATCGATCTGCAGTTGATAGCCCGGATTGGCCTCGACCTGCTGGAACAACTCGTCCACTTCAGCGTCGCTGAGGATGATTGGCAACAAGCCGTTCTTGAAGCTGTTGTTGAAGAAGATATCGGCATAGCTCGGCGCGATGATGCTGCGAAAACCGTACTCTTCCAGCGCCCATGGCGCGTGTTCGCGGCTCGAACCGCAACCGAAGTTCTCGCGGGCGAGCAACATGCTGGCGCCCTGGTAGCGCTCGGCGTTGAGGACGAAGTCCTTGTTCAGCGGGCGCTTGGAGTTGTCCTGGTACGGCTGGCCCACGTCGAGGTAACGCCACTCGTCGAACAGGTTCGGGCCGAAGCCGGTGCGCTTGATGGACTTCAAGAACTGCTTGGGAATGATCTGGTCGGTGTCGACATTGGCACGATCCAGAGGCGCAACAAGACCAGTGTGCTGGGTAAAAGCTTTCATGCTGCGCTCCTTCAGATCAATTCACGAACGTCGACGAAACGGCCGTTGACGGCGGCAGCCGCGGCCATGGCCGGGCTGACCAGGTGCGTACGGCCACCGGCGCCTTGACGCCCCTCGAAGTTACGGTTGGAGGTGGACGCACAATGTTCGCCCGACTCCAGGCGATCCGGGTTCATCGCCAGGCACATCGAGCAGCCCGGCTCGCGCCATTCGAAACCGGCTTCGAGGAAGATCTTGTCCAGCCCTTCCGCTTCCGCCTGGGCTTTCACCAGGCCTGAGCCCGGCACCACGATGGCCTGCTTGATGGTCGAGGCCACCTTGCGCCCCTTGGCAATCACCGCCGCGGCGCGCAGGTCTTCGATCCGCGAGTTGGTGCAGGAGCCAATGAATACGCGGTCCAGTTGAATGTCGGTGATCGCCTGGTTGGCGCTCAAACCCATGTATTTCAGGGCGCGGACAATAGAGTCGCGCTTGACCAGGTCCATTTCCCTGGCCGGATCCGGGACGTTCTGATCCACCGCCAACACCATCTCCGGAGACGTGCCCCAGCTGACTTGCGGCTTGATCTGCGCGGCGTCGAGCTCGACCACGGTATCGAATGTCGCGTCGGGATCGGACACCAGGTCTTTCCAGGCTTCGACCGCCTTGTCCCATTCGGCGCCTTTCGGGGCGAACGGGCGACCCTTGACGTACTCGATGGTCTTTTCATCGGCCGCCACCAGCCCGACGCGGGCGCCGGCCTCGATGGACATGTTGCAGATGGTCATGCGGCCTTCGACGGACAGGTCGCGGATCGCGCTGCCGGCAAACTCGATGGCATGGCCGTTACCGCCGGCGGTGCCGATTTTGCCGATCACGGCCAGGACGATGTCCTTGGCAGTCACGCCGAATGGCAGCTTGCCCTCGACGCGCACCAGCATGTTCTTCATTTTCTTGGCCACCAGGCACTGGGTGGCGAGCACGTGCTCGACTTCGGAAGTGCCGATGCCATGGGCCAGTGCACCGAATGCGCCGTGGGTGGAGGTGTGGGAATCGCCACAGACCACGGTCATGCCGGGCAAGGTCGCGCCCTGCTCCGGGCCGATCACGTGGACGATGCCCTGGCGCACGTCGTTCATCTTGAATTCGACGATGCCGTATTCGTCACAGTTGTCATCGAGGGTCTGGACTTGCAGGCGCGAAACCTGATCGACGATGGCTTCGATGCCGCCCTTGCGCTCCGGCGTGGTCGGGACGTTGTGGTCCGGGGTCGCGATGTTGGCGTCGATGCGCCACGGCTTGCGCCCGGCCAGGCGCAGGCCTTCGAAGGCCTGCGGCGACGTCACTTCGTGGATGATGTGACGATCGATATAGATCAGCGCCGAGCCATCGTCGCGCTGCTTGACCAAATGCGAGTCCCAGAGCTTGTCGTAGAGCGTTTTGCCGGCCATCAGACGGTTTCCTCATCAGCTTGTTTCTATGCCCCGGGCCTTGAACGAAATCAATAACCCTCTGGCTTGTGAGGCTGATGTTATGAGGCTACATTAAATAACTCAAATTCATATTTTTCATACTTTGCATAACCCACAGGAATTCGATCGAGACGGCCATGGACCTTGCGAACCTCAACGCCTTCATCGCCATTGCCGAGACGGGCAGTTTCTCGGGCGCCGGTGAACGCCTTCATCTGACCCAACCGGCGATCAGCAAGCGGATTGCGGGCCTGGAACAGCAGCTCAACGTACGTTTGTTCGACCGGTTGGGCCGCGAGATAGGCCTGACCGAGGCCGGCCGGGCGCTGCTGCCACGGGCCTATCAGATTCTCAACGTACTGGACGACACCCGCCGTGCCCTGACCAACCTGACCGGCGAAGTCACCGGCCGGCTGACGCTCGCCACCAGCCATCACATCGGCCTGCATCGCCTGCCGCCTCTGCTGCGCGAATTCACCCGTCGTTACCCGCAGGTGGCGCTGGATATCCAGTTTCTGGATTCGGAAGTGGCCTACGAAGAAATCCTTCATGGCCGGGCAGAACTGGCGGTCATCACCCTCGCTCCCGAGCCGCACGCCCTGATGCGCGCCATGCCGGTGTGGGACGACCCCCTGGACTTCGTGGTGGCGCCGGAGCATGCGTTACTGGAGAACCCCGCCGTGAGCCTGGCGGACATCGCGCTGCACCCGGCGGTATTTCCCGGTGGCAACACCTTTACCCATCACATCGTCCAGCGCCTGTTCGAGGCCCAGGGCCTGACGCCAAACATCGCCATGAGCACGAATTATCTGGAAACCATAAAAATGATGGTTTCCATCGGCCTCGCGTGGAGCGTCCTGCCACGCACTATGCTTGACGATCAGGTAGCGCGCATTCCTTTGCCAGGCATACAGCTCAGTCGCCAGCTAGGCTATATCCTGCACACCGAACGGACGCTGTCGAACGCTGCTCGGGCTTTCATGGCCCTACTGGACGCACAAATCGATCTGCCAGGGACCCAGGCATAGGTTGTGCTACTCCTCTGGTGCCGAATGCCTGTGCTTAACGCCCAACTGCCCAAGGCTCGCTAGATAATGCCCAACCCTGCCGACCATATCCCGCCCTTGCCACGCATCCAGGCGCTTGACCCCAAGCGGTCCGAGCAAAGCTGGGACAGCGCACCGCAGCTGCTGGCCGCCCTGAACGGCGCGCACCTGGGGGCGTGGTCTTGGGATATCGAGACCGGGAAGATCAGTTGGTCCCGGGGTACCCAGGCGCTGTTCGGCTTCGATCCGCGCCACCCGCTGCCGACGGACGTGGATTACCTCGACCTGTTGCTGCCCGAAGACCGGGCCAAGGCGATCCGGGCGTTCCACGCGGCCGTGGCCGGCGCGCCCTTGGAACAGGCCATGCACCACCGCATCGTCTGGCCCGATGGCAGCCTGCACTGGCTGGAGATCAGTGGCAGCGTATTGCCCGACAAGCACGGCCGTCCGCGCATGATCGGCGTGATCCGCGAAATCACCCACCAGCGCGAGCGCGAACAAGCCCTGCGCAGCTCGGAAAAACGTTTCGCCACGCTCTTTCATCTCTGCCCGAACATGGTATTGCTGACCCGCCAGGAAGACGGCCTGATCAGCGAAGCCAACCAGTATTTCGAAAGCCTGTTCGGCTGGCCGGTGCATGATGTGATCGGTCGGACCACTCTGGAACTGGGCTTGTGGGTCGATCCCAGCCAGCGAGCCAGACTGGTGGAAGCGACCAAGGCCAAGGGTGAGCTGGTCAGCATGGAAGTGGAGTTCCGGGCCAGCAACGGCCAGATCCACAACGGCATACTCAGTGCGCAGAAAGTCGAGCTCGAAGGCCAGCCCTACCTCTTGAGCACCTTCCTTGACACCACCGAACGCAAACTGGCCGAACAGGCGCTCAAGGACAGCCAGGAACGCCTGGACCTGGCGCTCGATTCGGCACAGCTGGGTACCTGGGACTGGCACATTCCCAGCGGCATGCTCTACGGCTCGGCCCGGGCCGCCCAGCTGCATGGCCTGGAGCCCAAGCCCTTCCATGAATCCTTCGACGCGTTTTTCGAAGGCGTGCCGGACAATGAACGCGCCAACATGCGCAACGCCTACCGCAGCCTGCGCGAGGGCCCGGCTGGCAACTACCAGTTGACCTACCGCGTACAACTACCGGATGGCAGCTCCCGCTACCTGGAAAGCCGCGCCCGCCTCTACCGCAACGAAGACGGCAGCCCCCTGCGCATGGCCGGGACCCTGCTGGACATTACCGACCAGGTGGAGCGTGAACAGAGCCTGGCGGCGTCGGAAGAAAAATTCGCCACACTGTTCCAGGTGAGCCCCGACCCGATCTGTGTCACTCACCATGACAGCGGCCGGTTCCTGGAGATCAACTCCAGCTTCACCCAGACCTTCGGCTGGGTCGCCAGTGAAGTCATTGGCCGCACCGCCGACGAAATTGGTCTATGGGATGCCTCGGGCAGCAGCCTGCAACGCATCGAACGAGTGATCCGCGAACAGTCGCTGAACAACGTCGCTATTGTCGTGCACCATAAATCCGGCCATCCGTTGACCTGCGTGATCTCCAGCCGGCAGATCAATGTCGGCAACCAGCCCTGCATCGTCACCACCCTGCGGGACATCACCCAGCAGCAACGCTCCGAAGCGGCCCTGAAGGCCAGTGAGGAGAAATTCGCCAAGGCGTTCCACTCCAGCCCCGACGCCATCACCATCACCGAACGCGACAGCGGCCGCTACCTTGAGGTCAACGATGGTTTCTGTCGCCTGACCGGCTACCGTGCCGACGAAGTGATCGGCCATACGGTGTATGAGGTGGGTATCTGGGCGGAAACCAAGCAACGCACGGCATTGTTGGCCGAACTGCAGCTCAAGGGTCGCGTCCATCATCTGGAAATGCTCGGGCGCAACAAACGCGGCGAGATGCTCACCGTGGAAGTTTCGGTCGAGCCCATCACGCTTAATGAAACGGCTTGCCTGTTACTGACGGCCCGCGACGTGAGCCTGTTGCGCAACGCCGAAGCACAGATCCGCCACCTGGCCTATCATGACCCGCTGACCAACCTGCCCAACCGCGCCCTGCTGATGGACCGGCTGAGCCAGCAGATCGCCCTGCTCAAACGCCATGATCTGCGGGGCGCGCTGCTGTTCCTGGACCTGGACCATTTCAAGCATATCAACGACTCCCTTGGTCACCCGGTGGGCGACACGGTATTGAAAATCATCACCGCCCGCCTTGAAGCCAGCGTGCGCCAGGAAGACACCGTCGCGCGACTGGGTGGCGACGAGTTCGTGGTGCTGCTCAGCGGCCTGGAAGGCACTCGCGCCGAAGTCAGCGAACAGGTACAGAAGCTGGCCGACACCCTGCGCGAATTGCTCTCCGAACCGATGTCCCTCGATGGCCAGCGGCTACAAGTGACACCGAGCATCGGCATGGCGTTGATCCCCGACCATGGCACCACACCCGCCGACCTGCTCAAGCGCGCCGACATCGCGCTCTACCGGGCCAAGGATTCGGGACGCAACACCTCGCAGATGTTCCAGGCCACGATGCAAAAAGCCGCCAGCGAACGGCTGCGCATGGAGACCGACCTGCGTCAGGCCCTGGCCCGTGGCGAGTTCAGCGTGCATTTCCAGCCTCAGGTCGATGCCCGGGACAACCGCATCATCGGGGCCGAAACCCTGGTGCGCTGGCATCACCCGGAACTGGGCGCCCAATCGCCCAACGAGTTCATCAAGGTGCTGGAAGACAGCGGACTGATCCTGGAAGTCGGCACCTGGATCCTCGACGAGGCCTGCGACGGCTTCAGGCAACTGATTGCCAAGGGCAAGGTCGACCCCCGACGCTTCAGCCTGTGCGTGAATATCAGCCCGCGACAGTTCCGCCAGAGCGATTTTGTCGAACGTATTGAAACCAGTCTTGCCACCCACGGCCTGCCCTGCTCCATGCTCAAGCTTGAGATCACCGAAGGCATCGTGATCCAGAACCTGGACGACACCATCGGCAAGATGCGCCGCCTCAAGAAACTGGGGGTGAGCTTTGCCATGGACGACTTTGGCACCGGCTACTCATCGCTGACCTACCTCAAGCGCCTGCCGGTGGACACACTGAAAATCGACCAGTCATTCGTGCGCGATGCCACCAGCGACCCCAACGACGCCGAAATCATCCGCGCCATCGTCGCCATGGCCCGCAGCCTGAATCTGGAAATGATTGCCGAAGGCGTGGAAACCCTGGAACAGTTGCAGTTCCTGCAGGGGCTCGATTGCCATTTGTATCAAGGCTACCTGCACAGCCGGCCGTTGCCGTTGGAAGCGTTCGAGCGGTTGTTGCCATAAGCGATGAGCATGAAAAAGGGCGCCTTCCGGCGCCCTTTTTCAGTGGCGATGCATCAGTTTTGCAACGCGGGTTGTTGCTGCGCACCGTTGATCGGGATGCGCTTGGCTTTCGCCTCTTCCGGAATCACCCGCAACAGGTCGATGCTCAACAGACCGTTGCTCAGGCCGGCGGACTTGATTTCGATATGATCCGCCAACCGGAAGGACAATTTGAACGCACGTTGGGCGATGCCCTGGTGCAGGTAAGTCACGCTGTCGTTGCTGGCCTCGCGCTTGCCGCCGCTGATGGTCAGCACACCTTTTTCCACCTGCAGGTCCAGGTCTTCTTCCCGGAACCCGGCGGCGGCAACCACAATGCGGTATTCGTCATCGCCATGTTTTTCCACGTTGTAAGGTGGATAGCTGCTGCCCGGTTCGTTGCGCAGGGCGGTTTCGAACAGGTCGTTGAAACGGTCGAAGCCCACCGAGGAACGGAACAGAGGGGCCAGCGAGAATGCAGTACTCATGATTCAAATCTCCTGAAAAGTTCAGCAAGGTTTTTTGTCTCCGCGACCCGAATTCGGCATCGCGTACTCCTTATCTAGGGTCCGCCAAATACTTTTCAAGAGCTTTTTTCGAAATTTTTTTCAGGCCGCTTCGGTGCGCTGCACACCCAGCAAATGGCCCACCGCATCCAGGTCGGTTTCCCGTCGTAGCGCGCTGAACAGCGCAACCGCTTCGGGATAATTGCGCGTCAGCATCGCCAGCCATTGCTTCAGCCGACCGGGGGCCTGGCGCGGTGTCAATTGCTCGACCACCTGGCCCCAGAAGTCCTGGAGCATCGGTTGCAGCTCGGCCCAGGACATCTCGATCACTTCCTCACCAGCCCGAGCCGCGGCGATCTGCCGGGCCAGATCGGGACGGGAGACAAGGCCGCGACCGAGCATGATGTCCTCCACGCCACTGATTTCACGGCAACGGCGCCAATCCTCCACGCTCCAGATGTCGCCATTGGCGAACACCGGCACCTTGACCACTTCCTGGACCCGCGGGATCCATTCCCAGTGCGCCGGTGGCTTGTAACCGTCGGTTTTGGTCCGCGCATGCACCACGATATGCGCGGCGCCGCCTTCGGCCAGGGCCGTGGCGCAGACCAGCGCACCGTCCGGGCTATCGAACCCCAGGCGCATCTTGGCGGTGACCGGAATGTGCCTGGGCACCGCTCGACGCACATGCTCGACGATCTCGTTCAACAACTCTGGCTCCTTGAGCAGCACCGCCCCACCCCTGGACTTGTTCACGGTCTTGGCCGGACAACCGAAGTTCAGGTCGATCACTTCCGCGCCCAGCTCACAAGCCAGCACGGCGTTCTCCGCCAGGCACACCGGGTCCGAACCCAGCAGTTGCACCCGCAACGGCACACCGGCAGCGGTCCGCGCATGAGTCAGCAGCTCCGGGGCAAGCTTATGGAAGTAGGCCGGCGTGAGCAGGCGGTCGTTGACGCGGATGAACTCGGTCACGCACCAATCGATACCGCCAACGCGAGTCAGGACGTCCCGCAGGATGTTGTCGACCAACCCCTCCATGGGCGCCAGGGCAATTTGCATGGGAAAACGCACTCAACGAAAAAACGTGGGGCAGTTTACCGGATTTTGCCCAGAGCATCGCATTCGCCATCAGTACCTGTGGGAGCGAGCCTGCTCGCGATAGCGGTGCGTCAGTTGATAGGGATGTCAAATGTGCCGCCGTCATCGCGAGCAGGCTCGCTCCCACAGGGGTTCGGGGTGTCTTCGGAGAGGGTAGTCAATTACAAACCGCTGCTGGTATGGCCGCGCCATAACCCTCAATGAATTCCGGCGGCATGCGCTTGGGCCTGCCGGTGGAGAGTTCGATGCAGACGAAGGTGGTCTGGGCACGCAGCAAGGTGGTGTTGTCGCTGGGGCGAATCAGTTGGAAATGCCGGGTCATCTTCAAGCGCTGGTCCCAATCGACGATCCAGGTTGCCAGTTGCAACTCGTCGCCTTCGTAGGCGGCAGCCAGATAATCGACTTCATGACGCACCACCGCCATGGCCCGGTCCAGTCGCCGGTATTCCGCCAGATCCAGTCCCAGTCGCTGGGAATGACGCCAGGCACAGCGCTCAAGCCAAGTGACATAGACCGCGTTGTTGGCGTGGCCCAGCCCGTCGATATCTTCGGGATTTACCTGAAGATCAATGATGAACGGCGTTGCCCGATCCCAGCCCATGCCCCTCTCCCGGTCGAATGTGATCGAGGCAGTGTACCCGATCCCTGCGAGAGTCGGGCCAGCCTTGCTCGCGCACTCAGGCCGATTGCCGCGCTTGCAGGTTACGCCCGGCCAGCAGTGATAACACGCCTTCGATGACGCGCGGATCGGCCAGCACCCGCTGATGCCCGCCCACCGGTAGCCGCAGCAGGCGGCTGTCGAACCAGGCATCATGGATCAGTTGCGACTCCGTGACCGGAACCGACGTATCATCCTCGGCATGGACGATCAGCCCCGGCACGTCCAATTGATAGTGCGCGACATCCATCTTCGAAGCCGGCATGCCCACATCATTTTCCACCTGGCGAATGAAAGCCGAGCGCGCCTTGGGCGGCAGCCCCATCATCCGGGCGAAACCACGCAACACCCCAAGAATGCGTGCCGGCGCGGCGATACTGACCAACGTCTCGGTGCGCAAGCCCAGCTGGACCGCAAGCATGGCGCTGGCGCCGCCCATGGAATGCCCGATCACTGCCTGCAATGGCGGCAGCTCAGCCGCGGCTTCGAGCATGGCGCGAGCGAACAGCAGAACATTCGCCTCGTGACCGGGAGAGCGGCCATGGGCCGGCCCGTCCAGTGCCACCACCGTATACCCGGCGTCCACCAGCGCGGTGATCAACGCTGCGAATTGCGTGGGCCGCCCTTCCCAACCGTGCATCAGCAAAACAGTCGGCCCCCTGCCCCAGCACAAGGCAGAAAGCCCGAAGCGCAAGGTGACGCGCTCGGAACTCGCCAGCAAGGGCAGTTCCCAGTCCCGTGGCGGCAGATTTCGTGGCCGCATGAACAGCGTCCGCATTTTCTTCGCCACCAGGCGCGGGGCTACCCGGCCAAGCGTGCCATTGACACCGCGAATCCAGCTCAACCTGTCCATCGCTCATCTCCAGGACTGCGTCTGTGCTCAGCGCACCGCCGATTTGGCCGCGCGCAATAAACGATCCGATAAATCTCCCGGCCCCAGCGCCCGCGCCAGGGCCAGTCCGCCGACCATCAAGGCGATATCGGCCAGGGCTTTGTCGGCGTCTTCCGGGCTGGCCGCCAACTGTGCGGTCATCAGCTCGATGTGCTCGTTGAGCACCTCACGGAAAGGGTCCGGCAGCCGCCCGAGCTCACCGATCGACGCGGGGATAGGGCAGGCATTCTCAGTGGAGTCCCGGTGCTTTCGCGACAGATAGAACGCGGCCACCAGGGCACGCCGCTCTTCACCGGTCAGTTCGGCATCCATGTCGGCGATCAAACCGCGACGCCGACTGAGCAATTGCTTGAACGCCTCCAGCATCAAGGCGTCCTTGCTTTCAAAATGGGCATAGAAGCCGCCGACCGTCAGCCCGGCCGCGCCCATCACCTCGCCCACGCTCGGCTCGGCCGGGCCACGCTGAATCAGCGCGTCGCTGGCGGCCTTGATAATGCGTTCACGGGTCTGTGCTTTTTTATCGCTCATCGCTGCCTCCAAATATTACGACTGAAATATTATTCGCATAATAAATTTCTGCAAGCGAAATCACGGACCGCTCGTCAGAAGCATCATTTGATGAGATTGAGAATTGGCTGAGCGCCAGAAAAACAAAAGGGCCATTCAATAAATGAATGACCCTTAAAAATCCCGCAGAGCGGGTAATCGTGGCGTCCCCTAGGGGACTCGAACCCCTGTTACCGCCGTGAAAGGGCGGTGTCCTAGGCCACTAGACGAAGGGGACACAAACCTTCTTGCTTGATCAGCGCTGAGAACTGATCGATTCAAGGCCGGTGTGGCCAGACCTTGAACCTGTCGATTGGTGGAGCTAGACGGGATCGAACCGTCGACCTCTTGCATGCCATGCAAGCGCTCTCCCAGCTGAGCTATAGCCCCGGATTTTTCGCCTCGCGGCGGAGCGACATCTTGCAACATCGCTTCTGTAAAACTGGCGTCCCCTAGGGGACTCGAACCCCTGTTACCGCCGTGAAAGGGCGGTGTCCTAGGCCACTAGACGAAGGGGACGCAAACCCTTCTAACAACTGATCAACGCTGAGTGTTGATCCCTTCAAGGTCGGTGTGGCCAGACCTTGAAGTGTAAATTGGTGGAGCTAGACGGGATCGAACCGTCGACCTCTTGCATGCCATGCAAGCGCTCTCCCAGCTGAGCTATAGCCCCTCATCGCTGAGGACGGGGCGAATCTTAAGGGCGTATCGGAGGGCTGTCAAATTTATTTTCAACAAATTTGAAAATTTTTTGCCGGGATAACAATCACTTACCGACAAACCCCGGAAAACCGGGGTGTGCCCTGCCTCATCGACCGCTCAAGCAATCGCGCCCAGCAGTTTTTCCCACTCCTTGTTTTCCTTCTTCGACACGCCACCGAGCAGATCGATGGCCTGGCGCAGACGGAAACGGGTCAGGTCCGGCCCGAGGATTTCCATCGCGTCGAGCACCGATACCGAGCTGGCCTGGCCAGTAATGGCAGCGAACATCAACGGCATGGCATCGCGCAATTTCAACGCCAGGGACTCGACCACGGCCTGGATGGTCGCGGTGATGCTGTCCTTATCCCACTGACGCAGACTTTCGAGCTTCCACAGGATCAATTGCATCAACTGACGCACCTGATCGCCCGAGAGCTTCTTGGATTCGAACAACTTCGCATCCGGCGTCACGCCACCGGCGAAGAAGAAACCGGCCAGCGGGGCGATCTGGCTGAAGGTTTCTACCCTGCCCTGCACATGGGGCGCGATTTTCATCATGTACTCGGGGTTGAACGCCCACTTCTGCACGCGAGCGGCGAACTCTTCCACCGGCAGGTCCCGCAGCCACTGGCCGTTGAGCCATGACAGCTTCTCGATGTCGAAGATCGGGCCTCCCAGGGAGACGCGCGACAGATCGAAGTGCTCGACCATTTCCTGCAACGAGAACTTCTCTCGCTCGTCGGGCATCGACCAGCCCATGCGGCCGAGGTAGTTGAGCATCGCCTCGGGCATGAAGCCCATGCGCTCGTAGAAGGTCACCGAAGTCGGGTTCTTGCGCTTGGACAGCTTGCTCTTGTCCGGGTTACGCAGCAGCGGCATGTAGCACAACTGCGGCTGTTCCCAACCGAAGTAATCGTAGAGCAGGATCAGTTTCGGCGCCGATGGCAGCCATTCCTCGCCTCGCAATACGTGGGTGATGCCCATCAAGTGGTCGTCGACCACGTTGGCGAGGAAGTACGTCGGCAGGCCATCGGTCTTCATCAGCACCTGCATGTCCATGCGATCCCACGGGATCTCGACATCGCCGCGCAACATGTCCGGCACCACGCAGACGCCTTCACTCGGCACTTTCATGCGGATGACATGGGGCTCGCCGGCCGCCAGGCGGCGCGCGACTTCTTCCTTGGACAGCAGCAGCGCACGGCCGTCGTAGCGCGGAGTTTCGCCGCGGGCGATCTGCTCGGCACGCATCTGGTCCAGCTCTTCGGCGGTGCAGAAGCACGGGAACGCATGGCCCATGTCGACCAATTGCTGGCAATACTGTTTGTAGATATCGCCGCGCTCGCTCTGCCGGTACGGCCCGTGCGGGCCGCCGACGTCCGGGCCTTCGCTCCATTCGATGCCCAGCCAGCGCAAGGCGTCGAAAATCTGCTGCTCGGACTCACGGGTCGAGCGCAACTGGTCGGTGTCTTCGATCCGCAGGATGAACTCACCGCCGTGCTGCTTGGCAAAGCAATAGTTGAACAAGGCGATGTAGGCGGTGCCGACATGGGGATCGCCAGTGGGCGAAGGCGCGATGCGGGTGCGGACGGTGGTCATGGCATGTCTCGGAAAGAAGATAAAAGCGAAGGTGAAACAGGGGGCGAATGGTAACAGGCGATGGCGGGCGGGCTCCAGTCAGAGGGGGATTTGTATAGTCAACCTTTGAACCGAGTCGCCTTCAATCGCGAGCAGGCTCGCTCCCACAGAGGATTTGTGAACGACACAAGTCCAATGTGGGAGCGAGCCTGCTCGCGATAGGGCCCTGACAGTCGACAAAAGACTCAGACAGTAAGCAACCGCTCCCGCAACTTGCCAATCTCATCACGCAACTGCGCCGCCGCCTCGAACTCCAGGTCCCGGGCCAGTTGGTACATTTTTTCTTCCAGTTGCCGGATCCGCTTGGTGATCTCGCTCGGCGAGCGCAGTTCGGCCTCGTAGCGGGCGCTTTCTTCGGCGGCCTTGGCCATGCCCTTGCGCTTTTTGCTGCGAGAGCCCGGCACGGTGGCGCCTTCCATGATATCGGCGACATCCTTGAACACTCCTTTGGGCGTGATGCCGTTCGCCAGGTTGAACGCAATCTGTTTCTCACGACGGCGCTCCGTCTCACCGATGGCCCGCTCCATGGAGCCGGTGATGTTGTCGGCATACAGGATCGCCCGGCCGTTGAGGTTACGCGCCGCACGACCGATGGTCTGGATCAGCGAGCGCTCGGAGCGCAGGAAACCTTCCTTGTCGGCGTCGAGAATCGCCACCAGCGATACCTCCGGCATGTCCAGGCCTTCGCGCAGCAAGTTGATGCCCACCAGCACGTCGAAGGTGCCCAAGCGCAGGTCCCGGATAATCTCGACCCGCTCCACCGTGTCGATGTCCGAGTGCAGGTAACGCACCCGCACACCGTGGTCGGCCAGGTAGTCGGTAAGGTCTTCGGCCATGCGCTTGGTCAGCGTCGTGACCAATACCCGCTCCTCCACCGCCACGCGCTTGTTGATTTCCGAGAGCAAGTCGTCCACCTGGGTCAGCGCCGGACGCACCTCCACCTGCGGGTCGACCAGCCCGGTCGGCCGCACCACCTGCTCGATTACACGACCGGCATGCTCGGCCTCGTAGTTGCCGGGGGTGGCCGAGACAAAGATCGTCTGCGGACTGACAGCCTCCCATTCGTCGAAGCGCATCGGCCGGTTATCCAGTGCCGAGGGCAGGCGGAACCCGTACTCCACCAGGGTTTCCTTGCGGGACCGGTCGCCTTTGTACATCGCGCCGACCTGGGGCACGCTGACATGGGATTCATCGATCACCAGCAGCGCATCCGCCGGCAAATAGTCATACAAGGTGGGCGGTGGCGCACCCGCCGGGCGCCCCGACAGGTAGCGCGAGTAGTTTTCGATGCCGTTGCAGTAGCCCAGCTCCAGGATCATCTCCAGGTCGAAGCGGGTCCGCTGCTCCAGACGCTGGGCCTCCACCAGTTTGTTGTTCGAGCGCAGGTATTCCAGGCGCTCCTGCAGCTCGGCCTTGATTCCTTCGATGGCGTCCAGCAGGGTTTCCCGTGGCGTCACGTAGTGGCTCTTGGGATAGAAGGTGAAGCGCGGCAGCTTGCGGATCACCTCCCCGGTCAGCGGATCGAACGCCGAGATGCTCTCCACCTCGTCGTCGAACAGCTCGATGCGGATCGCCTCCAGGTCCGATTCCGCCGGGTAGATGTCGATCACATCGCCCCGGACCCGGAACGTCGCCCGGGCGAAATCCATGTCATTGCGGGTGTATTGCAGGTCCGCCAGGCGGCGCAGCAAGGCGCGCTGGTCGAGCTTGTCGCCTCGGTCGACGTGCAACACCATCTTCAGGTACGTCTCCGGGCTGCCGAGGCCGTAGATGCATGACACCGTGGTGACGATGATCGCGTCCTTGCGCTCGAGCAACGCCTTGGTGGCCGAGAGCCGCATCTGTTCGATGTGGTCGTTGATCGAGGCATCCTTCTCGATGAAGGTGTCCGAGGACGGCACATAGGCTTCGGGCTGGTAGTAGTCGTAGTAAGAAACGAAATACTCCACCGCGTTGTTCGGGAAAAACGCCTTGAACTCACCATACAACTGCGCCGCCAGGGTCTTGTTCGGCGCCAGCACCAGGGTCGGGCGCTGCACTTGGGCAATCACGTTGGCGATGCTGAAAGTCTTGCCCGAGCCGGTCACACCCAGCAGTGTCTGGTGAGAAAGCCCTGCCTCGATACCTTCGACCATCAGGCGAATGGCCTCTGGCTGGTCGCCGGCGGGCTTGAATCGGGTGACGAGCTGGAATTCAGACATGACATGACCTCTGGGTTCACTCCTGTCGGCCAGGCGACAGGAACGAGGAAGACCGAAACGACTGATGTCGTCCGAGGAAAAAGCTGGAATGCAGACAATGTGGAGGTGAACGCCTTCGCTTTCAAGACGAACGTCCTACACGCCTTGGAGTCTTTGACGCTGCGACAGGACTAACGGTCGAAAAAAATCGAAAATACTTACCGTAAATGCCGAATCGCCTGTCGCCGTGCCCGGTGATGGCCTCTATACTAGCTCCCCGTTTGTGCACCGCTCTAGTGCATTCGGCTGGAGCGCGACACGTCCCCTCATCCTCCATTCAGAGCCGCGCAATAATGAGCCTGTTTTCCGCTGTCGAATTGGCACCCCGCGACCCCATCCTGGGCCTCAACGAAGCCTTCAACGCCGACACCCGTACCAATAAGGTCAACCTGGGCGTGGGTGTTTATTGCAACGAGGAGGGGCGCATTCCACTCCTGCGCGCCGTGGTCGAAGCCGAAACGATTCGCGTGGCCCAGCACGTTTCCCGTGGCTACCTGCCAATCGATGGCATCGCCGCCTACGACCAGGCGGTCCAGACTTTGCTGTTCGGCAAGGACTCTGCGCTGATCGCCGCTGGCCGCGTCATCACCACCCAGGCCGTAGGCGGCACTGGCGCGCTGAAGATCGGCGCCGACTTCCTCAAGCAACTGCTGCCCGACGCCGTCGTGGCCATCAGCGACCCAAGCTGGGAAAACCACCGCGCCCTGTTCGAAACCGCCGGTTTCCCGGTGCAGAACTACCGCTACTACGACGCGGCCACCCATGACGTGAACCGCACGGGCCTGCTGGAAGACCTCAACGCCCTGCCTGACCGCTCCATCGTCGTGCTGCACGCCTGCTGCCACAACCCGACCGGTGTGGACCTGAGCCCGGAAGACTGGAAAAACGTACTGGCGGTGGTCAAGGCCAAGAACCACGTTCCGTTCCTGGACATGGCCTACCAGGGCTTTGGCGACGGTATCGACGAAGACGCGGCGGCCGTGCGCCTGTTCGCCGAATCGGGCCTGACCTTCTTTGCATCCAGCTCGTTCTCCAAGTCGTTCTCCCTGTACGGCGAGCGCGTCGGCGCCCTGTCGATCGTCAGCGAATCGAAAGAAGAAAGTGCTCGCGTGCTGTCCCAGGTCAAGCGCGTGATCCGTACCAACTACTCCAACCCGCCGACCCACGGCGCCAGCATCGTGGCCGCCGTGCTCAACAGCCCTGAGCTGCGGGCCCAATGGGAAGCGGAACTGGCCGAAATGCGCCTGCGGATCCGCGGCATGCGCAACCAGATGGTGGACCTGCTCGCCAAGGCCGCACCGCACCGCGACTTCAGCTTCGTTGCTCGCCAGCGCGGGATGTTCTCCTACTCCGGCCTGACCGTCGAACAAGTGGCGCGCCTGCGCAACGAGTTCGGTATCTACGCGCTGGATACCGGCCGCATCTGCGTGGCGGCGTTGAACCAGAACAACATCGACGTGGTGACCAAGGCGATCGTGCAGGTGATCTGAAGCTCGCTGAATAACGGGATTCAATGAAAAAACCCTGTAGGAGCGGGCAAGCCCGCTCCCGCATTGGTTTATGCGTTTCCCGTCTCAAGGGCTGGGTGAAGCGGTAACAAGTGAGCAAAGGATCGCCCACTGCCCTTCCAATTCCCCAATCATCACTCAAAAGCTTGACTTCTCTTTTCCAATCAGTAACATACGCATCATTCCGCGATAGCTCAGTTGGTAGAGCAAGTGACTGTTAATCACTGGGTCCCTGGTTCGAGTCCAGGTCGTGGAGCCAGACAGCAATACAAAAGCCCCTGCATCGAGAGATTCAGGGGCTTTTTTGTGGGCGTTTTTCAGGCTCATGGCCATTTAAGCCTGGCCGATGTCGCTACCGGAACAATAATCCGGCGCCAAAAAGGCATTATGGTCTGAATCCTGCTTTCTTTTCCTACAACCCAAGCTGTAACGCGGGTGTCATGACGCCGCCGCAAGCTGGCGTTTGTCCGTGAACAGCAGCTTATAACAACAAGGACGAAGGTATGCCTACGCAGAATCCCCACCGCATCGTTGGCCTGTGCACCTCGAGCAAGGTGTACAACGCGCTGACCGAACTCAAGCAACTGGAAGGCCATCGCAGCGCCAAGTTCCTTTCGCTGTTGACTGAGAATCTGGTGCGCAAAGGCCTGCTCAACGAACGGGAAGTGCTGCACATGCTCGATCAGGTCGTCGATTGAGCGGCGTCGATTCCTACTATCGAGGCTGTTGATTTTTCGTCTTGCCGGCTGAGTCGTAAGGTAACCCCATCGATTGATGGAGGTTCTCATGTCCAAGGTTCACATCATGTCTGTCGTTGGCAGCGCCGTCCCCGCCCCGCTCAGGGAACGTGGCCTGCTGGCCTGTTGGTATCTGGTACAGGACGGCGTAACGATCAGCGGCCCGCTGACTTCACTGCCCGCCGCCCAGGCGTTGTCGCAACGTATCGGCCCTTATGTCCTGACTGCCTAAGGCAACTTCACCTTGGGCCCACTCTCGACAAACAGCGCCCAACACGAGATGAAGAGCGCGGCAATCAGCGGCCCGATCACGAACCCGTTCAACCCGAACACCGCCAGGCCGCCCAGCGTCGAGACCAAAACCAGGTAGTCAGGCATCTTGGTGTCCTTGCCCACCAGGATCGGACGCAGGAAGTTGTCCACCAGGCCGATCACGAATACACCGAACAGCGTCAACACAACGCCCTGCCAGATCGCCCCCGACAGCAGGAAATACACAGCTACCGGTGCCCAGACGATACCCGCGCCCACGGCCGGCAGCAGTGACAGGAACGCCATCAGCACCGCCCACGGCAATACCGTCGGAATTCCCAGGATCCAGAAAATCAGCCCACCCAGGGCCCCTTGGGTGATGGCCACCAGCAGGTTGCCCTTGACCGTCGCTCGCACCACCCGATTGAATTTCAATTGCAGGCGACGTTTCTGGTATTCGGCCAGAGGGACCGCGGTACGCACCTTGCGCACCAGCTCCGCACCATCGCGCAGGAAGAAAAACAACAGATAGAGCATGACAAAGAAGCTCACCAGGAACTGGAACGTACCCTGGCCAAAGCTGAAGGCCTGGGTGGCGAAGAACTCGCTGCCCTGCATCGCGCTCTTGACGATCTTGTCCCGTAACCCACTCAGGTTACCCAGGCCGAAGCGGTCGAGCAGATACTGGAAATACGGTGGCAAGGCATCCTTGAACCGGGCCAGGTAATCGGCGACATCCAGCTCTCCGCTCTCCAGACTCTTGTACAGCGCCGCCCCTTCCTGCACCAACAACGTGCTGATGACGATCACCGGCAGGATCGCGATGATCACGCAGATGCTCAGGGTGAACAGCGACGTGACGTTGCGCGGCCAGCCGAACTTGAGTTGCAGGCGACGCTGCATCGGCGCAAAGACGATGCCCAGGATCACCGCCCAGAACACCGCGCCGTAGAACGGCAGCAGAATCCAGATGAAGGCAATGGTGACCAAAGCGAGCAACAGCATTTGGGATTTGTTTTGCAGCGTCTTTCGGTTCATCAGCTTTCCATGTCTACAAGGCCGGATAACCTTTAGTCAGTCCGGACTCGCCGGAGTGCCGTCGCGTTTGCTTCTTCGGACATTGACCTGCATCAATACCGTCCGGCCGTGCGTGGCCTACCCTCGCCGCTTTTTGCGATCCGACGCCACCATGCCCCTCGTAGCCCCCGAACTGCTCGCTCCCGCCGGCACCTTGAAAAACATGCGCTATGCCTTCGCCTACGGTGCCGACGCAGTGTATGCCGGCCAGCCGCGCTACAGCCTGCGGGTGCGTAACAATGAATTCGACCACGCCAATCTGGCCCTGGGCATCCAAGAGGCCCAGGCCATGGGCAAGCGATTCTACGTGGTGGTCAACATTGCGCCGCACAACGCCAAGCTGCGCACATTCCTCAAGGACCTCGAACCGGTGATCGCCATGGCGCCGGATGCGCTGATCATGTCCGATCCGGGGCTGATCATGCTGGTTCGCCGGCACTTCCCCGAGATGCCTATCCACCTGTCGGTGCAGGCCAACACGGTGAACTGGGCGAGCGTCGAGTTCTGGCAGCAACAAGGCCTGAGTCGGATCATCCTGTCGCGGGAATTATCCCTGGAGGAAATCGCCGAAATTCGCGAACAGGTGCCGGCCATGGAACTGGAAGTGTTCGTCCACGGTGCGCTGTGCATGGCCTACTCCGGTCGCTGCCTGCTGTCGGGTTATTTGAACAGGCGCGACGCCAACCAGGGCAGTTGCACCAATGCCTGTCGCTGGAAGTACTCGGCGCAACCGGCCGTGGAAAACGTGACGGGCGATATCGTGCACACCTACCAACCCGAACCCACCCTGGGCCTCGGCGCCCCTACGGACCAGGTGTTCCTGCTCCAGGAAGCCAACCGCCCGGACGAATCCATGCCGGCCTTCGAGGACGAACACGGCACCTACATCATGAACGCCAAGGATCTGCGGGCGGTGCAGCACGTGGAGCGGCTGACCCGTATGGGCGTGCACTCGCTGAAAATCGAAGGCCGGACCAAGTCGCACTTCTATTGCGCCCGCACCACCCAGGTGTATCGCCGGGCCATCGACGATGCCGTGGCCGGCCGGGCATTCGACCGCAGCCTGATGACCGACCTGGAGTCGCTGGCCCAACGCGGCTATACCGAAGGCTTCCTGCGGCGGCATGTACATGACGAGTATCAGAACTACCAGAATGGCAGCTCCGTTTCGGAGCGCCAGCAGTTCGTCGGCGAACTGACCGGCGAGCGCCGCGAACGCCTGGCCGAGGTGAAGGTCAAGAACCGCTTCGAAGTCGGCGACCACCTGGAGCTGATGACGCCCAAGGGCAATTTCCACTTCGACCTGCATCAATTGCAGGACGTCAAAGGCCAACGCATCGACGTCGCGCCGGGAGACGGGCATGTGGTGTACGTGCCGATTCCGGATGCGGTGGATTTGCGGTTCGGGTTGTTGATGCGGGATGTGCGCCAGGCTTAGCGCTGATAACCCCTGTGGGAGCGGGCTTGCTCGCGAAAGCGGTGCGTCAGAAGTGAATGTATTGCCTGACACACCGCATTCGCGAGCAAGCCCGCTCCCACATGGGCATGCATTGGCCTTTGGATCGCAACAGAAACTGCCGAAGGCTGCGGTCCTCCTCTCCCGATAGGGCCCGGTTGCCCAGGCGTTGCATCTGGATCGAGAGCGAAAGACCGCAGCCTTCGGCAGCTCCTGGGGATCAGATCCGGAACTGACCTACGAGTTTGCCCAGGCGCTGGCCCAGCTCGTTCAGGCTGCGGGAGGTTTGGGCGCCGAGTTGGGTTTCGTCGGCGACGGTGTCCACCGCCACGGCGATCTGGTGCACGCTGCGGTTGATTTCCTCGGCCACGGCGGTTTGCTCCTCGGCGGCGCTGGCGATCTGGGCGTTCATGGAGTTGATGGTGCCAATAAGCTGCGCCATGGTGTCCAGGGACGCGCCCGCCTCGTTGGCCCGCACCGACGTACCATCGCCGGCCTCACTGGAGCGGCGCATCGCTTCCACGGCGGCATGGGTACCCGATTGCAGGCGGTCGATCATGCCCTGGATTTCCTGGGTGCTCTGCTGGGTCCGACTGGCCAGGGCCCGTACTTCATCGGCCACCACCGCAAAGCCGCGCCCGGCCTCCCCGGCCCGCGCGGCCTCGATGGCGGCGTTGAGGGCCAGCAGGTTGGTCTGCTCGGCAATCGAACGAATCACCCCCAGCACGCTGACAATCGAGGCCACGTCCTGTTGCAGACTGTCCAGGGACACGCCGCTGCTGCGGATATCCTCGACCAGTGCATGAATCTGCTGGATGCTGCCGGCCACCACGCGCTTGGCGGACTGGCCCTCTTCATCGGTCTGCTGGGCCGCAACAGCCGCGCCCTGGGCGCTGCGAGCCACTTCCTGTGCGGCCGAGGACATCTGGTTGATCGCCGTGGCGACCTGGTCGGTTTCGTGGCGCTGCCGCTCCATGGCCTGCTCGGAACGCTGGGCCTGTTCGGACACCTGAGTCACCAACCCGGTCAGTTGCGAGGTCATGTCAGTGATCTGCCGTACCAGGCTGTGAATCTTGTCGACGAAGCGGTTGAACGAACCGGCCAGTTGGCCGAGCTCGTCCTGGCTGGTGATGGCCAGTCGCCGGGTCAGGTCGCCCTCACCCGCTGCGATGTCATCGAGGTTGTCTTTCATCAGGTGCAGCGGTCGCAGGATGGTGTTGGCCAGCAGCAGCCCCGCCACCGCAATCACCAGCAACACGACGGCGGCGATGCCGACAATGCTCAATATCACCCCTTGCACACGCTCATGGACTTTGGCTTCCACCAGGGCGACCTGGGCTTCGATGCCATCCAGGTTGACCGAGCTGCCCACTGCCATGTCCCATTTGGGCAGGTATTCGGTGTAGCCGAGCTTGGGCACCAGGTCCTTGCTGTTGGGCAGTGGCGAGCTGTATTCGAGGTAGTGGGTCCCGTCCTTGGCGACCTTCACCAGGTCACGGTTGACGTAGACACCGTTCGGGTCGCGGTTGTCCTTGAAACTCTTGCCCACGCCATCGGGGCTGTTGGCCTTGAACAGGCGTATGGTTTCGGAGTCGTAGCCGAAGAAGTAGCCGTCCTTGCCGTAACTGACGTTCGACAGCAGCTTGATCGCCTCGGCCCGTGCCGCGTTATCGCCGGGGGCGGCAGCATCGTACAACGGCTTGATGGCCGTGAGGCCCACCGCCACGTAGTTCTGCAGCGTGGCCTTGGCCTCGGCCAGCAAACGCTCACGGGTCTGCTGGACTTCGTTGCTGGCCTGCTCGTTCAGGATGAAGGCCGTGGTCAGGCTGATGATCACGGCGGACAACAGTACCGGCAGTATTGCCAGGGACAGGACTTTAGCCTTCAGGCTCAGGCGCATGCTGTTCACTCTTGTTGGCGTTATTGGAGTGGTTAGCTGTATTAGCGGCCCGGCGCGGAAAAACTGTAGGGCAATATCAAAAAGCAATCGCGAGCAGGCTCGCTCCCACAGGAACTGCATTCCAGTGCGAGAGCGAGCCTGCTCGCGATGAAGACGACGCGGTCTGAAGTTACAACACCATCGCCGCCACCCAACCAAACGCCAGCAACGGCAGGTTGTAGTGGATGAAAGTCGGGACCACGGTGTCCCAGATGTGATTGTGCTGGCCGTCGATGTTCAGGCCGGAGGTCGGGCCCAGGGTCGAGTCCGAGGCCGGCGAGCCGGCATCGCCGAGAGCACCCGCTGTGCCGACGATGCAGACGATGGCCAGCGGGCTGAAGCCCAGTTGCAGGCACAGCGGCACGAAAATCGTCGCCAGGATCGGCACCGTGGAAAACGACGAGCCGATGCCCATGGTCACCAGCAGCCCCACCAGCAGCATCAGCAGCGCGCCGATGCCCTTGTTATGGCCGATCCAGCCTGCAGACGCCTCCACCAGGCTCTGGACTTCACCGGTGGCCTTCATCACTTCGGCGAAACCCGAGGCGGCGATCATGATAAAGCCGATCATCGCCATCATCTTCATGCCTTCGGTGAACAGATCGTCGGTCTCGCGCCAGCGCACCACGCCTGACAGCGAGAAGATCAGAAAGCCGACCAAGGCACCGATGATCATCGAATCCACCAACAGTTGCACGGCGAACGCCGCCACCACTGCAAGCCCGGCCACCATCAGGCTCATCGGGTTATAGCGCACTGCCACTTGCTCGACCCGGGCGATTTTCTTCAGGTCGTAGACCCGCTTCCTGCGGTAGCTGAACAACGACAGCAGCAGGCCGAACACCATGCCCAGCGCGGGGATGCCCATGGCATGGGTGACGTTGATGCCGCTGACGTCCACGCCGCTGCGGGCGATGTTGGCCAGCAGAATTTCATTGAGGAAGATGTTGCCGAAGCCCACCGGCAGGAACATGTAGGGGGTGATCAGGCCGAAGGTCATGACGCAGGCGATCAGCCGGCGGTCGAGCTGGAGCTTGGTCAGCACATACAGAAGCGGCGGTACCAACAGCGGGATGAAGGCGATGTGGATCGGCAGGATGTTCTGGGAAGCGACGGCGACGCTGCCCAACAAGCCGATCAGCACCCACTTCACACCGGAACCACCGGCGGCGTCCTGGCGATCCACCATGGCCAGGGCCTTGTCGGCCAAGGCATGGGCCATGCCCGACTTGGCAATCGCCACCGCGAACGCGCCGAGCAACGCATAGGACAACGCCACCGTCGCCCCACCGCCCAGGCCGGCGTTGAACGCCTTGAGCGTCGCCTCGATGCCCAGGCCACCGGTCAGGCCACCCACCAACGCGCCGATAATCAGCGCGATCACCACATGCACGCGGGACAGGCTGAGTACCAACATGACGCCAACCGCGGCAATTACTGCATTTATCATCGTTACCTCAAAGCACAGCGATGGAAAGCCACCGGACAAAAAGGTCGCGACTGTGCAGCAAGCGGCGCCAGCCTGCAAGGGCCATGCGGCGGGTTTTCGAACGCTACGTTGTCGCACCGTCCCTGTGGGAGCGGGGGTGGGGGGGGGGGGGGGGGGGGGGGGGGGGGGGGGGGGGGGGGGAGGAAAAAGCTCCCACCCAACCCACCCCCCCCCCAAAAAAGTGGTCTTCGGGTGGCTCGGGCTTCTCCTCAGACCCTCTTCCCCCACTCCCCTCCCTCCCCCCCCCCCCCCTCCCCCCCCCCCAAAACCCCGCTCCCACAAGGGGTGTTGGGTCGTGAAGTACGTCAGCGCTTAGGCAGTTCAATCAGGACTTTCAACCCGCCCCATTCACTGTCATGCAAGGCCAGTGTCCCGCCCCAGGTATCGACGATGTCCCGTACGATGCCGAGCCCCAGGCCATGGCCATCGGTCTGTTCGTCCAGGCGCGTGCCTCGGCTGAACACCTGGTCGCGCCGGTCCGGGGGGATGCCCGGGCCGTCGTCTTCCACCGCCAGGACGAATGCCCCGGCCGTCTCGGTCACGGTCAGGCGCACTTCGGCGTCCGCCCATTTGCAGGCGTTGTCCAACAGGTTGCCCAGCAGCTCCAACAGGTCCTCACGGTCCCAGGGCAAATGCAGGCCTGGCGCGGCGACGTATTCCAGATGCAGGTGCTCGCCGTGAATCATGTTCAACGTCGCCAGCAGTCCCGGCAGTTCGGCATCGCAGTCCAGGTGCGCCCCCGGCAAAGCATCGCCGGACAGCCGGGCGCGGTTGAGTTCACGATTCAGGCGCTGCCGGACCTGCTCCAGCTGATCGAGCAGCAATGCGCGCAATTCAGGGTACGGGTCGAGCTTTTCGTTCGAGGCCAGACTTTGCAGCACCGCCAGCGGGGTCTTCAAGGCATGACCCAGGTTGCCCAGGGCATTGCGCGAACGCTTGAGGCTGTCTTCTGTGTGGGCCAACAAGTGGTTGATCTGCGTCACCAGCGGCTCCAGCTCCCGGGGCACCTGCTCGTCGAGTTGCGAGCGCTGCCCGCGCTGGAGCTGGGCAATCTGTTCCCGGGCTCGCTCCAGCGGGCGCAGGGCCCGGTGCACCGTGAACCGCTGCAGCAATAGAATCAGCAGCAACCCCGCCAGGCCAAGGCCAAGGCCGATTTGTTGGATGCGCCGAAAACTGTCGCGCACCGGCGTGTAGTCCTGGGCCACGCTGATGGTGATCGCCTGTCCCAGGCGCCGGTAGTCGGTGCGCAATACCAGCAGCTTCTGCCCTTCCGGTCCCAGTTGCAGGTTACTGTGCAGGCCCGGATGATCGAGCCGGGGCAATTCCTGATCCCACAGGGAACGGGAACGCCAGTGCACGTCGGCAAAATCGATGCGGAAATAGTGCCCGGAGAAAGGCCGCAGGTAAGCCGGCGACAGGCGTCGCTCATCCAGTTGCAATCCCTGTGGGCCACGCACCAGGGCCACCAGCAGGCTTTCGCTGTCGTTGCGCAACCCCGCTTCGAGATAACGCTGCAGACCCAGTTCGAACAGCCACAGGCTGGTCTGCGCCAGGACCAGGCCGACCACCACCATCACACCGATCAGGCCCAGGCTCAGGCGCCGCTGAATGGACCTCAACGCGCGGCGCTCATTGCGCCTGCCCGCCGAACAGGTAACCCTGGCCGCGACGGGTTTCGATCACGCTGCGCCCCAGCTTGCGCCGCAGGTGATTGACGTGAACTTCAAGCACATTGGAGTCACGCTCGGTTTCACCGTCGTACAAATGTTCGGCAAGGTGGCTCTTGGACAGGATCTGCTCGGGATGGAGCATGAAATAGCGCAACAGGCGAAATTCGGCGGCGGTGAGCTGGATGTCCGTGCCATCGCGAACCACGCACTGCCGGCCCTCATCCAGATGCAAGCCGGCGGCCTGGAGCGTCGGCTGGTTGGCCTGGCCGTGGGACCGGCGCAGCAACCCCTGGACCCGCAGGTGCAATTCCTCAGGGTGAAAGGGCTTGGTCAGGTAGTCGTCGGCACCGGCCTTGAGGCCTTCGATGCGCTCGGCCCAGGAACCACGCGCCGTGAGAATCAACACCGGAGTGCTCAAGCCGCCGGCCCGCCATTGGGCCAGCACGTCGAGCCCGGGAACCCCCGGCAGGCCAAGATCGAGGATGATCAGGTCATAGGGCTCGCTGCTACCCTGGTACACCGCGTCGCGACCATCGGCGAGCCAATCGACGGCATAACCCTGCCGCGTCAGCCCGGCCATCAACTCGTCGGCCAGGGGAACATGATCTTCCACCAGAAGCAGGCGCATCAGTCTTCCTTATCTTTGAGTAAACGGCCGGTCTTGGCCTCAAGGTCCAGTTCGCGCACGACGCCGTCGGTATCCAGCAACTCGACCTCGTAAATATAAACGCCGTGCTTCTCTTCCAGCTCGGCCTCCAGCAGCTTGGCGCCGGGGTGCAGGTCCAGCGCCTGTTGCAGCAGGTGTTCCAGCGGCAATATCACGCCCTGTTGGCGCAATTGCAGGGCCTCGTCCTGGTCAAGGTCCCGAGCCATGACCACCGAGCAAAACGCCAGCAGCGCCAGCGGCCATGGACGGCGGGCGCATCGATTAAGCTTCATTACGTATCCTGATGATTCTTGAGCACCTCACCGGTCACGGCGTCCAGTTCCAGGTCCCAGTCAATGCCCTTGGCATCGCGCAGTTCCACTTGATAGATGAACTTGCCGTACTCTTCTTCCAGCTCGGCATCGGTCAACGTGGCGCCAGGGTGTTTGGCCAAGGCAGCGGCGTTGAGTTTTTCATAGGTCAGGATGGTACCAGCGTCCTTCAGTTTTTGGGCCTCGTCGTCTGTAAGATCTCGTGCGTGGGCCAGGCCGGCACCGAGGACCATGAGCATCGCGATGAAGAAGGCAGTCAGGCGGTTCACGGGGTGTCTCCTTTTTATAATCGTCACGGGGCGACTGTATCGGGATGAACTTAACTGAAACTGAATTGCCATCATGGAACTCAGATCAATGTGACCAAACCTTGTGGGAGCCCACAGCAAGAGTGTGTCGCTATAATCCGTTGCTTGCCCAAGCCAAGAGACCGGTATGACCGCCATCCATATCAAGTTCCCCGCCCTCACCCTCAAGGCCGGCCCCCGGGCTTTCGCACGGATTCGCCAGGCGGGCCTCGACGCGGCCGACGTCGGTATCCTGCCCGGCGCCGCCGGCGGCCCCAAGGCCTTGGGGATCCAGGGGCTGGACCTGGCCTTGTTTGGCGAATGGCTGCCCGCCGCCCCTCGGGAGCGTTCGCTGATCGGGGCCTCGGTGGGTTCCTGGCGCTTCGCCAGCGCCTGCCTGCCGGACGCCGCCGAAGGGATCCGGCGCCTGGGTACCCTGTACAACGAGCAGAGCTTCTCCAAAGGCGTGACCATGGCCAGTGTCAGCCAGAGTTCGCAACGCATGCTCGACGACCTGCTCGAAGGCCGCGACGCTTCGATCCTCGGCAATCCCCATTATCGGCTCAACATCATGGTGGTCAAAAGCCATGGCCTGCTCGCCCAGGACCATCGCGGACGGCTGGGCCTGGGGCTGTCGTCGGTGATTGCGGATAACCTGCGCGGCCGCGCCCGGCTGTCGCGCCACTTTGAACGGCTGATCGTCCACGACCCGCGTCTGGCGCCGCCCTTGCACCCTCTGCATGATTTTCCATCGCGCTTCGTCCCGCTGGAAGCCGGTAACCTGCGCCAGGCGCTGCTGGCGTCGGGTTCGATTCCGATGGTGATGGAGGGCGTGCGCGACCTGCCGGGCGCAGGTGCCGGCACCTACCGTGATGGCGGCCTGCTGGACTATCACCTCGACCTGCCCTACAGCGGCGATGACATCGTGCTTTATCCACACTTTACCGACCGGGTGATTCCCGGTTGGTTCGACAAGACCCTGCCGTGGCGCCGGGCCAACGTCGAGCGCCTGCAGGACGTGCTGTTGCTCGCGCCGTCCCGGGAGTACCTGGCTCGCCTGCCCTTCGGCAAACTGCCGGACCGTAACGACTTCAAGCGCTTCATGGGCGATGACCCGAGCCGCCGCAAATACTGGCGCACGGCGATGGACGAGAGCCGGCGGCTGGGCGACGAGTTCCTTGAGCTGGCGGCAAACGGCGGGCTGGGGGAGCGTTTGCTGACCCTTTAGTCAGCACGGTCGCGCAACGCCGGGGCCAACCTGATAAACTCCGCCGCCTGCTTCGCGACCGCTACCTTAAAGAGCCCGAACCCCGTGGAAATCTTCAAAGAATTTACCTTCGAATCCGCCCACCGCCTGCCCCACGTCCCGGACGGCCACAAATGCGGCCGCCTGCACGGCCACTCGTTCAAGGTGGCGATCCACCTGAGCGGCGACATCGACCCGCATACCGGCTGGATTCGTGACTTCTCGGAAATCAAGGCGATTTTCAAGCCGCTGTACGAGCGCCTGGACCACAACTACCTCAACGACATCCCCGGTCTGGAGAACCCCACCAGCGAAGTCCTCGCCAAGTGGATCTGGAATGAGTTGAAGCCGTTGTTGCCGGAACTCAGCGCCATTCGCATCCATGAGACATGCACCAGCGGCTGCATCTATCGCGGCGAGTGATCGGTACCCGGCGGCTGATTGGCCAGTTTTTTGTGACTATGCTCTTGGATTCGAACATGCCGAGAGGACACGCCAATGACCCACTGGCCGCTGGATCAGGTATACGACTTCAACGGACACGCCATCCGCTACGCCATCCAGGGCGATGGCCCACCGCTGGTATTTGTCCACGGAACGCCCTTCTCGTCCTATGTCTGGCACCGAATCGCCCCGCTGTTCCTTGCCACCCACACCGTGCATTACTTCGACTTGCTGGGCTACGGCAAATCGGCGCAACCCGACGCGGACGTGTCCCTTGGGGTGCAAAACCAACTGCTCACGCAACTGCTGGAGCATTGGGGCCTGGATTGCCCGGATGTGGTGGCCCACGATTTCGGCGGCGCCACCGCGCTGCGCACGCACTTACTCAATGGCAAAAACTACCGCAGCCTGACCCTGATCGACCCGGTGGCACTGTCGCCCTGGGGATCCCCCTTCGTGCAGCACGTTCGCCAACACGAAGCCGCCTTCAGCGGACTGCCTGACTACATTCAACGGGCCATCGTACCGACGTACATCCGCGGCGCAATCAAACGGGACATTCCGGACGAGGAGCTGGCGCCCTATGTACAGCCCTGGCTAGGCGAGACAGGCCAAGCCGCGTTCTACCGGCAGATCGCACAGATGGACGAGCGCTATACCCGTGAAGCAGAAGGCAGGTACCCGAACGTGCGTTGCCCGACCCAGATACTGTGGGGAGAAGACGACCAGTGGATCCCCATCGAACGCGGCCGGGCCCTGCAACGGATGATCCCGGGGGCGCAATTTCATCCCGTTCCGAACGCCGGGCACCTGGTCCAGGAAGATGCGCCGGAAGCCATCGTGGCGGCGCTGTTGCAGTTTCTGCCATTGCACTGCGCAAGCTGAGGGACGCTGCACTCCCCCAGTGGGAGCGAGCCTGCTCGCGATGACGGTATCCCGGTCGATAACGATAAGACTGACCTGACGCCATCGCGAGCAGGCTCGCTTCCACAAGAAAACCGCATGGGCAATGGATCCGTGATCCAACTTGAATCACCCCCGCACCGCTTTTGCCCTCTTCCCTCACGAAAGTCCCCGGTTTGGCTATAAATAACTCGCGATCACTCGTTTGGCACGGCCGCTGCACGCTTGCGACTTTCCTCTCCGACCGCAAGGACCGCCACATGACCCAGAACGATCCGGGCAACGACTACCCCTTGAGTGAAGTGCCGATGCATGCCCGCAAGGGCCTGGCTTCCACGGCCATGGTGCTGCTGGGCTTCACCTTCTTCACCGCCACGATGTTCGCCGGGGGCAAGCTGGGGGTGGCGTTCGGCTTTGCCGAGATGCTCACCGTGATCGTGATCGGCAACCTGCTGCTGGGCCTGTATGCCGCGGGCCTGGGCTACATCGCGTTCAAGAGCGGGCTCAATTCGGTGCTGATGGGTCGTTTCTGTTTCGGAGAGATGGGCAGCAAGGTCAGCGACCTGATCCTGGGCTTCACGCAGATCGGCTGGTACGCCTGGGGCACGGCGACCGCGGCAGTGGTGCTGGGCAAGTATTTCCAGTTGGACCAGGGCACCGTGTCGGGATTGATGGTGCTGTTCGGCCTGGGCTTCTGCGCCACGGCCTACGTCGGTTATCGCGGGTTGGAAATCCTCTCCTACATCGCCGTGCCAGCGATGGTGTTGCTGCTGATGCTGTCGATGTGGGTGGCGACGGTGAAAGTCGGCGGCTTCGACGGCTTGCTGGCCGTGGTGCCCACGGGCAGCCTCGATTGGTCCACGGCCATCACGCTGGTGTTCGGCACCTTCGTCAGCGGCGCGACCCAGGCGACCAACTGGACACGCTTCTCCCGCTCGGCGAAAGTCGCGGTGCTGGCAAGCCTGATCGGCTTCTTCCTCGGCAATGGCCTGATGGTGCTGATCGGCGCCTACGGGGCTATCGTTTACCAACAGCCGGACGTGGTCGAAGTGCTGCTGTTACAGGGCTTCGCCATGGCGGCGATGGCGATGCTGCTGCTCAACATCTGGAGCACCCAGGACAACACCATCTACAATTTCGCCGTGGCCGGCTGCAACCTGCTGCGCACCCGTCGTCGCAAGACCGTCACCCTGGGCGGCGCGGTGATCGGCACGCTGCTGGCGCTGCTGGGCATGTATGACATGCTGGTGCCGTATCTGATCCTGCTGGGAACAGTCATCCCGCCCATTGGCGGTGTAGTCATGGCCGACTTCTTTTTCCGCTGGCGCGGTCGTTACCCACGCCTGGCGGATGCACGATTGCCAGCATTCAATTGGCCCGGATTGTTGGCCTATGGGCTCGGCACCGTCGCCGCGTTCAACTCGCCATGGATCGCGCCACTGGTAGGAATCGCCACCGGCGCGCTAACGTATGTGTTATTGACCGGCGTCATGGGTACCCGCACCGCTGTTGCGCCACTCCAAGACCTATAACAAGGACTCGCCCGATGCACATCATCAACGCCCGCCTGCGCAACCGCGAAGGCTTGCATGAGCTGCACCTGGAAAACGGCCTGATCGCCAACATCGCCCGCCAGACCGAAGCCCCCAGCCTCGGCCCCGACGACCTCGATGCCGGCGGCAACCTGGTGGTGCCGCCCTTCGTCGAACCGCATATACACCTGGACGCCACCCTCACCGCCGGCGAACCGCGCTGGAACATGAGCGGCACGCTGTTCGAAGGCATCGAGTGCTGGGGTGAGCGCAAAGCCACCATCACCCAGGAAGACACCCGGACCCGCGCCCAAAAAACCATCCAGGCCCTCGCCGCCCATGGCATCCAGCACGTGCGCACCCACGTCGACGTGACCGACCCCGAACTCACCGCCCTCAAGGCCATGCTGCAAGTGCGCGAGGAGAGTCGTCATCTGGTCGACATGCAGATCGTCGCGTTTCCCCAGGAAGGCATCGAGTCCTACCGCAACGGCCGCGAGCTGATGGAAGAAGCGATCCGCATGGGCGCCGATGTGGTGGGCGGCATCCCGCACTTCGAATACACCCGCGACCAGGGCGTCAGCTCGGTGAAATTCCTGATGGACCTGGCCGAACGCACCGGCTGCCTGGTGGATGTGCATTGCGACGAAACCGACGACCCGCATTCGCGCTTCCTGGAAGTGCTCGCCGAAGAAGCCCGCAGCCGCGACATGGGCAGCCGGGTGACGGCCAGCCACACCACGGCCATGGGCTCCTACGACAATGCCTACTGCGCGAAACTGTTTCGTCTGCTCGGGCACTCGGGCATCAGTTTTGTCTCCTGCCCCACCGAAAGCATCCACTTGCAGGGGCGCTTCGACACCTTTCCCAAGCGCCGCGGTGTCACGCGGGTCAATGAACTGCTCGAAGCCGGGATGAACGTGTGCTTCGGTCAGGATTCCATCGTCGATCCGTGGTACCCGCTGGGCAACGGCAACATCCTGCGGGTGCTGGAGGCCGGGCTGCACATCTGCCACATGCTCGGCTACCGCAACCTGCAAAGCGCCCTGGACCTGGTCACGGACAACAGCGCCAAGGCCATGGCACTGGGCGAGCGCTACGGGTTGGAACCCGGGCGGCCGGCGAACCTGCTGATCCTGTCGGCCGACAGTGATTACGAAGTGATCCGCAGCCAGGGGTTGCCGCTTTATTCGATTCGCAATGGCGCAGTGTTGATGAAGCGGCAGATGCCGGTGGTGGAGTTTGGGGCGCAGGTGGGCTGAAGGGTGTACTCGCGATGGTGTTGGTGCTGAGGCATTGCTGTTCGACGTGCCGGCCCCTTCGCGAGCAAGCCCGCTCCCACACGGGTTTCGTGCCGAACCTGACATTCATGTCCACTATAGATCGAATGTGGGAGCGGGCTTGCTCGCGAAGGGGCCATCAGCCTCAACGCATCACTCAAGCACTCTGGCAGCCCCGAACAAACTCACCCGAATCAGCTCACCCCCTTGCTCCTGCAACAGGATCGGCGCCGTACCGCCCGGCATGACCACCTTCACCGGGCCCGCCGTCACCCACCCCACCCGCCACGCAGCGCACGCCACGGCGCTGGCGCTGGTGCCCGAGGAGGCGGTGGGACCTTCGCCGCGCTCGAAGACGCGGGCAGCGATCCGTCCCGGTGCTTCAAGCCGAGCCCATTGCAGGTTTACACCCGCCTGACAGGGAACCCCGTCCCCACCGGGCGCGGCATAGGCGATGCGCGTCAGGCTTTGCGACAACGCCGTGGCGCGCATCTGCGAGTTTTCCGGCAAGGCGTCGGCGCTATCGACCAGCGTCACACAGTGTGGATTGCCGATGCTCACGAACTGACTGTTGCCCCATGCCGGGTTCAGCGCGTGCAGCCCGGCCACCCGGCTGATGTCCCGTTGATTGAGCGTCACCGTCTCCACGCCCCCCGCACCCACCGCCCGAGGTCCGAACGCGGGCTGCCCCAGGTCCAGCCAGAAACCGGGGGAGCCCTCGAACTCGGCAGGCCGGACCGACGTTTGCAAGGGCGACAGGCCGTCACCCCTGCCGTGATGGACCTGCAACACACAATTGCCCTCACCCGGCATCAGGCCCTTCTCTCGCAACGCCTGGGAAAAGATCGTCAGACCATTGCCGCTGCGCTCGGCCAGAGTGCCATCGGTGTTGACGATCAACAGATCGAACGGCGGCTCGTTCTGGAATGGCCCGATCAGCAAGCCGTCGCAGCGATGGGCCTTGGCCCCCGGCGGCGCTTCGCCCGGCGCCCAGCTGCAAAAGGCATGGACGACGGCCGAGGCCCAACCCTCCCGCGCCCTTGCCGCCTGCCCGGCCGACGAGGGCAGGTCTATGCCCCGGGCACGGACCTGTTGCGGTGAAACCACACCATAAACATTGCCGCGTGCATCATAAAACTGCGTCATGGACCCAACCCGGTATTCGCCAGCAAGAGGCCGTACTTTATGCCGAGCGCCCCGACAGGAGCAAAATCATCAACGCATAACGGAGGGAGCAAAGCTTGCTCGCGATGCAGACAACGCGGTCGGCACCTTGGAGTCGCAGCACGGTCAGTGAATATGCAAGCATAGGGCCCTGCCCGCACCACCGCATCGCCAGACCAAGGACGTTTCATGACTGCCATCACCCCACCGCCAACCTTTATCCCCGGACGCCTGGAACAGATGTCCACCCGCATCGCCTATCTGATCGCCGGTGTCGGCATCGCGGCCTGGGCGCCGCTGGTGCCTTATGCCAAGGTCCGGGCCAATCTCGATGAAGGCACGCTCGGGCTGCTGCTGTTGTGCCTGGGGGTGGGATCGATCCTGGCGATGCCGATTTCCGGCGCGCTGGCGGCGCGCTTCGGCTGCCGTCGGGTGCTCAGCGGCGGCACGATCCTGATCTGCCTGGCTCTGCCGTTGCTGGCGACGATGACGACGCTACCCTGGCTGGTGGCCGCGCTGTTCGTGTTCGGTGCCGGGCTTGGCACCGTGGATTCGACGGTCAACCTGCAAGCGGTGATCGTCGAGCGAGCCAGTGGCAAGACCATGATGTCGGGCTTCCACGGCATGTTCAGCCTGGGGGGCATCATTGGTGCGGCCGGGGTCAGTGCCTTGCTCGGCCTTGGGCTCTCGCCCCTGGGAGCGACACTGGTGGTCAACGCCTTGCTGTTGGTGGCGCTGTTCAAGGCGGCACCGCATCTGCTGCCCTACGGCAGTGAGAGTTCGGGACCGGCGTTTGCCATTCCCCATGGCGTGGTGTTGTTCATCGGCATCCTCTGTTTCATCGTATTTCTGGCCGAGGGCGCGGTGCTGGACTGGAGTGCGGTGTTCCTCACCACCGAGCGCGGGGTGGAAACCGCCTACGCCGGGCTGGGTTATGCCGCGTTCGCGCTAACGATGACCGTCGGCCGGTTGACGGGCGATTCAGTGGTGCGTCGCCTGGGGCCCAAACGCATCATCATCTACGGCGGGGCCCTTGCGGCGACGGGATTCCTGCTGGCGACCCTGGCACCGATGTGGCAGGCGGCGTTGCTGGGATATGGATTGGTGGGGGCCGGTTGTTCGAACATCGTGCCGGTGCTGTACACCGCCGTCGGCAAACAGACCCTGATGCCCGAAGCGATTGCCGTACCGGCCATCACCACCATCGGCTACGCCGGCATCCTTGCCGGCCCGGCGCTGATCGGGTTCGTGGCCCATGGCAGCAGCCTGAGCATTGCGTTCGGGCTGATTGCGCTGTCACTGGTGGCGGTAGCGGCCAGTGGGAAAGTGCTCAAAGTCTGAGCCTTACACCGTCCCCCTGTGGCGAGGGGATTTATCCCCGCTGGGCTGCGCAGCAGCCCTCAACCATCAATGCGGTGTGTCAGGCACACCGAGGGGCTTGGTTTTAGGGCTGCTTCGCAGCCCAGCGGGGATAAATCCCCTCGCCACAAAGGGTTGTGTGAAACTTCAAGTTTCAATCAAAACCCCACACTCGCCTGCACGAAGAACGTGCGCGGCGCCCCCACGTAGATCCCCGAGTTGTTGTCGCTCGAACGGGTGTAGTACTGGTGATCGAACAGGTTCTTCACCCCGGCGCCGACTTTCAGGTTCGACATTTGCTCCCCGAAGTCATAGCCGCCGCGCACGTTCCACAATACGTAGCCCGGCATGTCGCCGAACTGCCCGTCGGCGCTGCCGTCGGTGATGTAGTTGTCACTGAAGCTGCCATCGGCATTCACGTTGTTACCGGGTGAGCGTTGTTTGGATTGGGCAAAGGCATCGAGGTTGTAGGTCCAACGGTTGACTTCATAGCGCAAGCCCACGTTCGCTACCTGACGGGAGTAGAACGGCAGGTCGCGGCCCTTGAAGCTCGGGATCTGGCCTTCGTAGGTCGCTCGGGTGTAGGTGAAACCGGCATTGGCGCTCAAGCCTTCGAGACGCGGGTCCAGCGCGGCCAGGTCATAGTGCACCGAGGCTTCCAGGCCCTGGTGCTTGGTGGCGCCCATGTTGGTCCAGCCGATGTCGTTGCTGATGTACTGCAGTTCGTCATCGAAGTCGATGTAGAACAGCGTCACTTCCCCACCCCAAACGTCATCGTTGTAGCGCGTACCAATCTCGTAGGTCTTGGCTTTTTCCGGGCTCAGGCCGTTGGCCGTATTGTTGCCGTCACCGCCCTGGCCAAGCTGGAAATACTGCAGGCTGCCAAACGACGTTTCGTAGTTGGCGAACAGCTTCCATGCATCGGACAAGTGGTACATCACGCTCAGGGCTGGCAATGGCTCGTTGCTGTCGATGCTGCGGCGTTTTTCCTGCACGGGGCGGCCGGCGGTGTCGAGCACCGGCCGGTCGTGCCATTCGGTGCTGATGCTTTCGAAGCGGATGCCCGGCGTGATGGTCCATTTGCCGACGTCGATCTTGTCATCGATGTAGACCGCATGGGCCTCGGTGCCACCGGTACGATCCTGGTAGACATGGCCGTCGGAACCGGGACGCACCACCGGCTGATTATCCCGCAGCGCCAGGCGACTGGCCTCTTCGTGCATGCCTTCCTTGAGGTAGCGATAGCCGACGCTAGCCTCCTGGGTGGTAGCACCCAGGTCAAACACATGGGACACCCGCGGCTCGATGCCGAAGGTGTAATAGGTGCGCGGGTAGGACACCAGGTTGCGCTGGTCCCGCGATGCAATGGTGCTGCCGCGGTAGCTGTCGGAATAGTAAGTCAGCACTTCGGCCTGGGTGCGGTCGCTGATTTCCCGGATCCACTTGAAGGACACGTCCTTGCGCCGTCCGCTGAAATTGTCCCAGTCGCGGTCGGACTGGTACGGGTCGGCGTCGTACTGCTTCTGGGTCAGGCCGCCCGGCATGTCGGCCTTGGCGTCGTAATAGTGAAAATTCAGTGAGAAATCGTCCACATCGGTGGGTGCCCAGTGGGTCTTGAGGATGACGTCGTCGATGTCGTTGCCGTTGTTGCTCTGGCGATAACCATTGCCGTTGACGCCCGAATACAGGAGCGCCACGCCCAGGCCATTGTCAGCGGTGCCGCCGAGGAACGCCGTGTCGATGTGCTTCCAGCCGCCGCGCTGGGAGGTTTCCAGGGTGGATCCGATTTCACCGGTGGCTTTCTCGGGGATGGCGCGGGTCACGAAATTGATGACCCCGCCGACGTTCTGCGGCCCGTAGCGCACGGAGCCAGCGCCGCGTACCACATCGATGCTGTCCAGGTTGCCCGAGGAAATCGGCGCCATGGACAGTTGCGGCTGGCCATAAGGCGCGAACGCCGCCGGCACGCCGTCGATGAGCACCGTGGAGCGCGGCGACAGGCGCGAAGTGAGGCCGCGAACGCCGACGTTGAGGGAAATATCGCTGCCACCGGTGCCGTTGGCATCCTGCACTTGCACGCCGGGCACACGTCGCAGCACATCGCCGACGTTCATGGCGCCCTGCTCCTGCATCGCCTCGCGGCGGATCACCGTACGTGCGCCGGGGTGGTTCTGCACCACTTCGGCGTTGGCATCGCCGAGCCAGTCGCCGACTACCTGGATATCCGTGGTGCCCAGTTCCAACGGACCGCCGTTGGTGGCCGAAGGCGCCGGCAGCACCGTCACCGAGCCGTCATTGATCTGATATTGCAGGCCACTGCCTTGCAGCAACTGGCGCAGCGCCGCTTCGGGGGACAAGTTGCCATCCACCGCCGGCGCCTGCTTGCCCGCCACCAGTTCCGGGCTGAAGAACACTTGCAACGAGGTCTGCTGCGCCAACTGGCTCAAGGCCTGGCCCAGCGGCTGCGCCTGGATATGGATAGCGCTGGTCGCCTGATTGGCGAACGCCTGGGGCATCACGGCGCTGACCGCCAGTGTCAGGGCCAGTGGCAACCAGCGTGGGTGGAGGCGTTTGTTATTTTTGGCAGAAGTTTTCACGTCGAACCTTGTCCTGTGGAATCGCAAGAATACGCGTCTGTTAATGCAAACCAGTTGCAGTTGGACAAGAAGACGAAGAACTCGAAAAAAACCTGAATCTATCGCGCAATTATTTCCTGGCTGCCGTCCTCCAGCGTACGGATGGCCACGGGCAGGATGTTCGGCAAGGCTTTGAGCAGCGCCTCGGGGTTGTCCGAGCGGAACACGCTGGTCAGGCGCAGGTTGCCCACCGCCGCGCTGCCGACCCGCAGGGGTTTGGCGCGATAGCGGGAAACCTCTTCGGCCACCTCGTTCAACGAGGCATTGGTAAACACCAGCTTGCCATTGCGCCAGGCAGTGAGCGCATCGGCATCGATGGCATAAGGCGTGGCGACCTTGCCCTGAGCGTCGATCTGGGTACCCAGGCCGGCCGTGAGGCTGACAAAGCGGGCCTGGGACACATCGCGCCCCTGGACCTTGACGCTGCCCTGCTCCACTGCCACCCGAGTCTTGTCGACGTCACGGCGCACGTCGAAGCGCGTCCCGGTGACGGTCACCTGGCCGTTGCCGGCATCAACGGTAAAAGGTCGGTCCGCGTCATGCTCGACGCGAAACAAGGCCTCGCCCTCGGCCAATTCCACCCGCCGTTGATGGTGCGCGTATTGAATACGCACCCGGCTGCGACTATTGAGATCGATTACCGAGCCATCCGGCAGCGCGACGTGCCGGCGCTCACCGAGGGCCGTCGCGAATTCAGCGCTGTAGTCGGTGGAAGAGCCCAGGCCGCTGAACAGCCCCAGCCCGACCGCCATCGCCAGCAACCCGGCGGCCACGGCATAGCGCAGCAATGGTCGACGCGCGGGACGTTTGGCGGGCGGTTCGCACAACGCTCGCAGACGCTCGCGGGGCAGCAAGTCCGTCGCGCTCCAGATGCCTTGCAGCAGCTGGATTTCATCTCGATGGTTGGGGTGTTCGTCCAGCCAGCCATTAAAACGCTGACGCTCGTCGACACCCATGACAGGGGCCTGCAAGCGCACGAACCATTGCGCCGCCTCGTCGCGAACCCGGTTCTGCCCGCAGGGGCATTCACGGCTATCCATCATGGAAGGTCCTCGGGTTCGGGTGAGCGGGTTCAAGTGGAAGATGACGGCGAATCATTGTCCTGGCCCGTCCAGGCGATCGCGCAGATGCCGCAGGGTGCGGATCATATACTTTTCCACCATGTTTTTTGACAGGCCCAGGCGCTCGGCGATCTCCGCCTGGGTCAGGCCTTCGATCTTCTGCCAGACAAACACCGTGCGGCAATTGGCCGGCAGCTCGGCAAGCGCCTGTTCGATGGAGTCCGCCAGTTGGATCGCGTGCATGAAGTGCTCCGGGTCGCTGGTAAGCGACTGGCTGAAGTCGACTGCTGCCTCCTCCATGGCACCCCGTCGATCTTCGCGCCTAAAGCCATCCACTGCAATGTTGCGTGCCGTCTGGTGCAGATAAGCCCTCGGCTGCTCGACCCCGGCCGAATCAGCTTCGAGCACCCGCACGAAGGTGTCGTGAGCCAGGTCCTCGGCCTGCTCGCGATTGCGCAGGCGACGGGTCCAGGTCCCGATCAACTCTTCGTAATGCTCGAAAAAGCCGGGTCTGCGGGGCAACTTGGGGATCATCACGGCGCGCTGCGGGAACGGGGCGTGAATAGTAATGCTTCCTATTAATGAGAGGCAAACCTATTGCGCTGCCTGTCATCCGAAGCTTTCGGAAATGAGAATGTCCAGTGGGAGTGAGCCTGCTCGCGATGGCAGTGCGACAGTCAATACACTATTGAATGCCCTACCGCATCGCGAGCAGGCTCGCTCCCACAGGTATTTTCTTCGCTCAATTACGCCTCGGGCATCTTGCGAAAGCCCACCGCCAGGCGGTTCCAGCCATTGATGGCGTTGATCGCCACCGTCAGGTCGACCATTTCCTTGGGGTTGAAATGCTGGCTCAGCAATTCGTAGTCGGCGTCCGGTGCGTGGGTTTCGCTCAGGCGGGTCAAGGCTTCGGTCCAGGCCAGCGCGGCGCGCTCACGGCCGGTGAAGAACGGCGCTTCACGCCAGGCGGTCACGGCATACAGGCGACGTTCGGTCTCACCGTCCTTGCGGGCATCGGCGGTGTGCATGTCGATGCAGAAGGCGCAGCCGTTGATCTGCGAGGAACGCAGCTTGACCAGTTCGAGCAGGGACTTTTCCAGGCCCAGCTTCGAAACGGCGGTTTCCAGGGCCATCATGGCTTTGAAAGCCTCAGGGGAAGCGGTGTAGAAATCGATACGCGGTTGCATGGTGAACTCCAGAACGATTGGGTGTGGCGCTACGTTAGCCTTGAGGTGGCGCCGTACAAATAGCCAATTATTGGGAAGTTCGGGTGGCCAATGGATGCCGAAGGACATTGTCGCCTGTGGCGAGGGGATTTATCCCCTCGCCACAGGGGACGACTTCAGGACCTGTTCAGGCCCGGCTGCGCAACCATTGCAGAAAGCGCTTCTTGGCGACGGGCTTGGGCGCCTCGCGGGTCAGGTTCTGGGCCAGGTGCATGCGGAAGTCCAGGAGGTTTTTCATGGCATCGTTGATGTCGTGACGGGCGTCGAGGCAGGGCTTGAGGTAATCCTTTTCGATGCGATAAAGGGTGCAGTACGTTTTGGCCGAAAAATCCGCCAACGTCGCCTGATCTGCAACGATGCCCGCTTCACCAATCACTTCCCCCGGCCCCATGCGCCCGCCTTCCAGCACCTGGCCATTGCGAACCATCGTCACGCTGACCACGCCCGACTCAATGATGAACAGGTGATCGCTGACCTCGCCCGCCGGCAGGATCATGTCCCCGGCGCGGAAGGTCTGCAGGGTCATGTTCTGGCTGAAGGTGTCTTTTTCTTCCGGGCGCAAGGTGGAGAAAATGCTCGAACTGTCCAACAACGCCCGCGGTCGCGACGCGCCATTGGCCAAGGCGTTTTCGCCGGTGGACAGCAGGCTGATGCCAGACGCACGCAAATGCCGGAACGCCAGATCGAACAATTGGTTGCGCACCTCGCGCTTCTGACTCATCGAGGCGACGAACCCGCTGATCTCGTATTGCGCCCCGTCGCTGCCGGAGCTCTTGAGCGTGACGCAAGGGGCTGGAGTGGGAAGCAGCGCACGGCAGCCGATCATGGCCCGCTCCAACGCGTCGATCACTTTCTGCGGCCGGGCATGGGGGCTGACCTGGACGCTGATGGACAGCCCGTGTACATCGCTGGGCCGGCTGAAATTGACGATCTTGGCCTTGGCTGCCAATGAGTTGGGAATCACTGCCATGCTGCCCTGGGACGTCTGCAACCGCGTGGCCCGCCAGTCGATATCGGTGACCCGGCCTTCGGTGCCATCGATGGAAATCCAGTCATCGAGCTGATAGGGCTTGGTGGTGTTGAGCACGATGCCGGAGAACACGTCGCTGAGGGTGCTTTGCAACGCCAGGCCGACAATGATCGCCATGGCCCCGGAGGTCGCCAACACGCCCTTGACCGGCAGGTCCAGCACATAGGCCAGGGCCGCGATGACGGCAATCAGGAAGATCACCGCGCCGAGCAGATCCTGCAACAACCGTCCGGTATGGCCGACCCGTTGCATCATCGCCGCGCCGATCATCACCGTCAGCGTGCGCGCGGCAAACAACCACCAGGCGATCTGCAGGCCGGTGGCCGCCAGGTGCCTGGGTACGTCGTCGACCCACTGCGCCGGTTGCATGGGATTGAGGCCTTCGTTGAACAGCAGCATGCTGAACAAGGAAAAGATCGCCAGCCGCCCGCCTATCTTCCAATAGGTCCGCTCCACACTGACCAATCGCCACAACAGCAAGTCGAGGACAAGCAGCACCAGGGCGCAGAGCAGCGGGTGGTCGGCAATCAGAGACAGCATCGGGACAGCTCCAGGAAAATCATTGGAGCGAAGATTGGCACAGATTGAACACGCCACAAACTTTTGTGGGAGCGGGCTTGCTCGCGAAGAGGACGGCACAGTCGACAAAGGTGTCGACTGTGCCTGCGCCTTCGCGAGCAAGCCCGCTCCCACAGAGTCCCGGTTCGTCAGTGATTGGATCGCGCCACAAAAGCCGCGTAGGCTTCAGTCATCCATCCGTCCAAAGCGCCCGGAATGAAAATCGCTGAAAGCCTGATGAATTTCCTGCTCGCTGTTCATCACGAACGGGCCATGGCCGACGATGGGTTCGTCGATCGGTTCACCGCTGAGCAATAGCACTACCGCATCGTCATTGGCTTGCAGCGTTATCCGCTCGCCAGACCGGTCGAACAGGGCGAGCTGCCCGGCCTCGGCCCGCTCGCGACCATTGACCTGGACCGTACCGCGCAGCACCACCAGCGCGACGTTGCGGCCCTCATGCAGGTCCAGGGTCAGACTTTTCCCCGCGTTCAAGCGCAGGTCCCATAGGTCGATCGGGGTGAAGGTCTTCGCCGGTCCGTGCTGCCCCTGGAAAGTGCCGGCAATCAGGCGCAAACGGCCGGCATCGTCTTTCAAGGCAATATCCGGAATATCGCCGTCGAGGAGGGTCTGGTAGCCGGCCGGCGTCATCTTGTCCTTGGCGGGCAAGTTGACCCACAGCTGGACCATTTCCATGAATCCACCCTGGCGGGCAAAGGCTGGGGAATGAAATTCTTCGTGGATAATGCCGGAACCGGCAGTCATCCACTGCACGTCACCTGGGCCGATCCTGCCGCCACTGCCGGTGGAGTCCCGGTGTTCCAGTTCGCCCTGGTAGACGATGGTCACGGTTTCGAACCCCCGGTGCGGATGCTGGCCTACACCACGACGCTCCCCGGTGGGGGCAAATTCGGTCGGGGCCGCGTGGTCCAGCAGCAGGAACGGACTGATGTGCTCGCCCAGGCTGTCGTAGGAAAATAACGTGCGAACCGGGAAACCGTCACCGACCCAATGGGGCCGTGGGCTGGCGTAAAGGCCAATGATGCGTTTCATGCTGCGTCTCCAAATCCGGTAAGGCCAAGCGATGGAGACAGATTAAAGGCGACTGCGCCAATCCACTAGGCTGTAAAAATCAGCCTCAGCGTTCTATATGAAGAACGATCATGACGTTTTACAGGTGATTGCGCTTGGCGAAATCCGACAACCCCACCAGCGTCTTCAAGCCAAGCTTTTCCAGCAGGCGAGTCTTGTAGGTGCTGACGGTTTTCGGGCTCAGAAACAGAGACTCGGCGACATCCTTGCCCCGCATGCCCATGGCGAGCATTCGCAGGATAGACAGCTCGCGGGTGGAAAGACTTTCCAGGGCCTGCTGTTCGGTGCGCTGTCGCAGGTCCAGCCTGACCGGCATCTGGGGGAAGTAGGAATAACCGGATTTCAGGGCATGAAGCGCCTTGGCCAGTTCCTTCAGGTCGCTTTTCTTGGTCACGAAGCCCCTCGCCCCCGCCGAGATACAACGGTTACAGAAGTGCTGCGCATCCTGGGAGGTGAACACCAGCACAGCGCACTCCGGGTATTGGGCCATGATCCACACCAACAGGTCCAGGCCATCGAAGCCGTTCATGACCAGGTCCAGGATGACCAGGTCCGGCGCACTCTCCTTGATCATTGCCCTGGCATCGGCCACGCCGCTGGCGTCTCTGACACGGCTAAACCCTTCGTTCTGGCAAATGAGCCGCAATGCCCCCCGTATGACAGGGTGGTCATCGACGATCAACACGTTTTTCAAGGCTACTCCCCGGACGAAAATAAACGGCACCGATGCCATGGGTGCACCGGACTCTTACACAGGCGAAAGGCCGGGCCACCTGTCAGCTCTGACAGTCCCGACCGAAGGTCAAATCAGCCCCTGAAGCCCTGCCTGATGGCTCTGCCCCATGGCGCGGCCGACACATTGTCCTGAGGGTCGACCCGGGCCATCAGGTTCGCCAGCGAAACAAGGTCAGGCAACGGGGCAGGATGCAGGTGCACACTGGCCCGACGCACGCCCGGCACTGGCATGGGTCCGGCCTGCCGGGCGTTGTAGATCATTCCGTGGCGAACTTGAGGGTGTTCGAGGAAGAAACCCGGCAGGTCCAGCGCCCCTTCCCCCAGGCAGGCGTCGACGACCAGCAGGTCGAACGGCTCGCTGGCGTACTCCACCAGCGTCATCAACTCCTGCACGTCACTCACGGGAACAATGCGGAAGTAGCCCAGCTGATTGAACAGGAACTCGAGCCTCATTCGATGAGCATGTTGTGTATCGGCAATCATGATGCGCAATGCTTTATTCGGCATGACGGGCCATCCCAATGACGACGCGAGGGGTCGAGCCGGCGCGTGTCGTGAACGTTAAGTGGCCGTCAGGCTAGAGAAAGCTTTTGAGGGGCGCTGTAGGACGAATCCTAAATTGAGACGGAAAAAGCCACCCCGGACGTGCGGCGTTGGAATTTCATCCCTGCGCCCCACCCGTTTGCAGCCGCTCCGCCAGTCGGTCCATGGCTTGCTGCAAGCCATCCACCGCACTGGCGAGTTCCGTGGCATCGGCGCCTCGGCAGGCGTTTTCCAACGCTTCACAGGCAACGATCAGACTCTGCGCCCCGATGATCCTGGCGCTGCCCTTGATCCGATGCGCCAGGTCTGCCAGCCCTGACACATCACGACGGATAAACAACTGCAACAGCCGCGCCCTGTCTTCGGTATTGCTGTCGGCCAGTGCCTGCAACAATTCCGTCATCGCAGCGGTGTCGTCTCCGATCAACGCTTCGAGGCTGGAAAAACCCACACCATCAGTGGTCGCCATTTCGTCAAATCGTGAGACGACACTCTCCTCCAGGCGCACCTTCAGGTGCCTGAGGCCGATAGGTTTGAACAAACAGTCATCCATCCCGGCTTCGATGCAACGGTCCTTTTCCTCACGCTGAGCGTTGGCCGTGAAGCCCAGGATCACCACTGGCGAAACACCTCGGGTCCGCTCATCGCCGCGAATGGCGCGAGCCAACTCGTAGCCACTCACCAGCGGCATGTTGCAGTCCGTAATGACCGCATCGAAGTGTCCGGCGCGCCAGAGACGCAACCCTTGTAAGCCGTCTTCAGCCGACTGGACCCGGTGCCCCAGATAATTCAACTGCCGTGCCAGCAGCAAGCGGTTGGCCGGGTGGTCGTCCACCACCAGGATATCCAGCGCCCGGACCGGCATCGCCATCGCGGATTCAGGCCGCGGCGCTTGCTCCTCGGTGCCGAGCAAAGGCAGGTTCAGTCGGACCTCGACCTGCGTGCCTTCCCCCGGCGCACTCTGCAACGTCAGAGTACCGCCCATCATCTCGCTCAGGGTACGGCTGATCACCAGCCCAAGCCCTGAACCACTGCGGGCCGACTGAGGGTTGTCGGTGGCCTGGCTGAAGGGACGGAACAGCTTGCGTTGGTCCGGCAACGAGATGCCGCAACCGGTGTCTTCGACGCGCAGGCAGACGCCCAGGTGTTCCTCGTCACCGCCCGGCTCGGTGCGGGCGCTCAAACGCACCTGGCCTCGATCGGTGAACTTGATGGCATTGCCCAGCAGGTTCGACACGATCTGCTTGAAGCGCAACGGATCGATCAGCACGTCGCGGCTTACCGCTTCATCCAGGTCCAGGGACAGGTGCACGTGTTTCTGCCGCGCCAGTCCGTCGAACATCCGTACTACTGACTCGATCAATTGCCCCAGGTTGGCGCGCTCCGGCGCCAGGGACAGTCGCCCCGACTCGATGCGGGCGATGTCGAGAATGTCACCAATCAGGTCCAGCAACCCCCGGGCCGCCCCGGAAGCGACCTCGATGGCGACCCGGTCCACGACCCCCTCTTCGGCTTTTTTCAATGCCAGTTCCAACATGCCGATCACCGCATTCATCGGCGTGCGGATTTCATGGCTCATGGTGGCCACGAAAGTGGTCTTGGCTCGATTGGCGTCGTCGGCGCGTTCCTTGGCCACACGTAACTGTTCCAGCAGCCGGCGCAGGTAAACGACCCACCCCAGGGCCAGCAGCAACAACAGCGCGGCGAGGGCGAACCCCTGGATGATGACCGTGCGGTTGCGCAGCCAGTAGCTGTCGTCAATCACCACTTCGCTGCGCCAGCGGTTGGTCAGCTCGTCCATTTCTTCGGGGGAGATGCCCAGCAGCGCCTTGTCGAGTATTGAATGCAGCTGCGGTGCATCCCGGTGGGTCGCCAGGGCGATGCGCGCCGGCAGCGTGCCCACGGTGCTGGTGATCTGCAATCGGTCGCGGTATTGGCGGGAGATCATGTAGCGGGCGCTGATCAGCGAATTGACCGCGCCCTCCACCGTGCCGGCGGCGACCATCGCCATGGCCTCGGGTACGTTTTCAGCGAGCACCAACTGTACCCGTGGAAATGTCTGTCGCAGATAGTCGTGCAAGACGTTGCCGCGCACCAGCGCCAATCGCTTGCCGTCCATCTGGTCCAGTGTCAACGGAGCTTTGGCCTTAGGGGATGTAACCAGCACGAAGGGGTTGGTCAGGTACGGTCGGGTGAACCGCAGCGCACCCTCATCCTCGGAGCCGACGCTGACGGTGATCGCCGCCAGCACATCGGCCTGGCCGTTCTTGACCTGCTCGATCAGGTCGTACACCGATTTGCCCCGCTGGATATCGAACTTAAGGCCCGTGCGTAAACTGATCCGGGCCAGCACATCGGCGCTGATACCCCGGAAATGACCTTGTTCGTCGCTGAATGTCAGCGGCAGGAAATTCTCGTCGATCACGACCCTGACCCGCGGATGGGCCGCCAACCAACGCTGTTCATCGACGCTGAAATGCAGCGCCTGCTGGCCCGGCATGCTCGCGCCACCGGCGCTCCAGCGACGCAGGATGATCATGTTTTCACCGGTGGGAATGGCTTGCAGCGCCGCGTCGACGATCCGCAACAGACGCGCATTGTCGCGCCTGAGCGCAAAGGCGAACGGCTGCACTTGCATGGGCGAGAAATCCGCCAACTGCACATTGTTCAGGTAGTTCTTGCTGATCAGGTAATTGGAACTGATGGAATCCCCCAGGTAGACATCGGCCTGGCCGAACGCCACGGCGCCGATGGCACTCAGGGTCGAGGGGTACAACTGTAACGTCGCCTCTGGGTAGAACGCCTTGACCCGGTCCGGCGGCAAGTAGTGATAGAGCATTGCCAGCCGCTTGCCCGCCAGGTCCGGGGGCAAGTCCTGGCTGTCGTCGATGCGGGCCACCAGCGTGGGCAGGTCATCGGCATAGGCCCGTGACATCGCCAACGCCGGATCGTCGGCCTCGAAATCGTTGGCCGTGCCGAGCAAGTCGATTTCACCATCGCGCAGGGCCTGCAGCGATTCGGCACGGGACGGGTAGCGCAGCACCTGCACCTGTACCTGTAGCAATTGACCGAGCAACTGCGCGTAGTCAGCGGTCAGTCCCTCATAATCACTGCCATTGCCGGTCATGCTGAACGGCGCGTAATCCGGTGCCGAGGCACCCAAGCGCAACGCCCCTTTCTGCCGCAACCAGGCCTGGTCGGCCGCGTCCAGGGCCACCGAATAACCGTCCACATGGGAGCGCCCGAGCACCTGCAACCCTTCGGGAGCCGCGCCAGCCTGTGGCGTCACATTCAATGAGCCCAGCAACAGCACCACCAGGCCCGTGCGTAGAAGCAGCATCATCTGAATCTGTTCGCATGGCGAAATCGACCCGGCACACCACCGGCTCCAGGCCAGGGCGACCGGCTGATAGGTTCAGACTGACAATGCGAGGGAACAGCGAACCGTCAACACGCCTGCCAAATGCGGGGCAGGCGTGGGATGAGTGTAGGAAATTTCTGAAGATTTGCTTGCCTGATGCCAGCCCTAGCGAAAGACCTGATATGGAACCTGTGGGAGCGGGCTTGCTCGCGAAGGCGTCAGACCAGTCAACATAGATAGCAACTGACCCACCGTATTCGCGAGCAAGCCCGCTCCCACAAGGATTGTGTTGACTGACACGTTCCGCACGTCGCTACACCGCGGCCAGCCGTTGTTCACGCACCGAGCGCCACTGGTCGAGATGCTTGCCATGTTCATACAGCGAGCCGGCGATTTCATCGGCGCGTACCGGCAGGACCGACAGCAAGGTATCGCTCAGGCCGTGGCTGGCCTGGCAGAAGCCCTGCATGTAGATGGCGGCCTTGCAGCGCTCATCGGTGATCAGCTTGTAGTGACGGTCCACCTCGAAGTCATCGAGGTATTGCGCCAGTGGCGCCAACAATGTGCGATGCGTCTGGCGCTCGTAACCGGTGGCCAGCACTACCGCGTCGTAACGGCACACACTGACTTCACCGGTGGCATTGTTGCGCACCGCCAATTCCACGCCGGCGTCGGTGGCCGTGGCTTTCTCCACCGTGGTCAGGGTGCGGAACGCATGGCGGGCGATGCCGGACACTTTCTGGCGGTAGAAAATCCCGTAGATGCGTTCGATCAAGTCGATATCCACCACCGAATAATTGGTGTTGTGGTACTCGTTGATCAGGCGTTCGCGCTCGCTGTGGGGTTGTTGGAACACCAGGTCGGTGAATTGTGGCGAGAACACCTCGTTGACGAACGGGCTGTCGTCGGCCGGCTTGAGGGCCGAGCCGCGCAGAATCATGTCGACCTGCGCCGAAGGGTAACTGTCGTTCAGGTCGATAAAGGCTTCCGCCGCGCTCTGCCCACCGCCGATGATGGCGATGTTCATGGGCTGGCCCTTCACACAGGGCTGAGTCGCCATGCGTTCCAGGTACTGGGAGTGATGGAATACCCGGTGGTCATCCTTGAACGCCTTGAATGCCTCCGGAATACGCGGTGTACCACCGGCACTCACCACCACCGAACGGGTGGTGCGCGCGCGCTCTTCGCCCTGGCGATCGCGGGAAATCACTCGCAGGGCTTCGACCTGCTGGTTGTGCAGCACCGGTTCGATACGCAGCACTTCCTCGCCATAACGGCTCTGCCCGGCGAACTGTGCGGCGACCCAGCGCAGGTAATCATTGAACTCCATGCGGCACGGGTAGAAGGTGCCCAGGTTGATGAAGTCCACCAGGCGGCCGTGGTGCTTGAGGTAATTGACGAACGAATAGGGGCTGGTGGGGTTGCGCAGGGTCACCAGGTCCTTGAGGAAGGAAATCTGCAACTCGCTCTGGTTCACCAGGGTGTTGCCGTGCCAGCGGTAATCGGCCTGCTTGTCGAGGAACAGCACATCCAGCTCGCCCTGGACCAGGCCGCGTTCCTGCAGCGCGATGGCCAACGCCAGGTTCGAGGGGCCGAAGCCGATGCCGATCAAATCGTGAACGTGGGGCGTTGCAGTTGCCTGTGTCATGTCCAGTGTCCTCTGGAGAGAAGCCCCTCAACAGGGCGCGAAAAACCGTAAAAACCGGCCGGCGGTGGCCATGCAACCGGGCCGGCAAGTCGTCAGTAGTTGCTGTTGAGTGGTAACGAGGACGATGAAAGAAAATTTAACGCACTGCGATGTTCAGCCCTGGTCCCATTGCCGGACGCGAATACGGCAATGTTTCATGGCATTGACGATGTGCTTTTCCACCAACGCCCGGGAAATGCCCAGGCGCTCGGCGATCTGCGGATGAGACAGGCCTTCGAGCTTGCGCAGCAGAAAACTGTCCCGGCACAGCGGCGGCAGCTCGGCCAGGGCACGTTGCAGCATCTCCAGGCGCTGACCGTGGTCGAGGCTGGTATGGGGCGAGGGCGTGAAGAAGCGCTCTTCGTTGTCCAGAACATCCAGGGATTCGACCTGGCGCAGGGTATTGCGTCGATGCCCGTCGATCACCAGGTTCAGCGCGGTGCGATACAGGAATGCCCGAGGCTGTTCGATGGGCGTGTCGCTGGCGCGCTCCAGCACCCGCACATAGGCGTCATGCACCACATCCTCGGCCGCCTGGCGGTTGCCTAGCCTGGCGTTCAGGAAACACACCAGCTCGCGATAGTAGTTTTCCAACATGACTCCCGTGCGCAATGGCTGCGACAGCTATCCCTGTGCCACCCGGCTTGCCCCGCAAGGCAGTAGCACGATGGTGGCAGATTCAATCACGTAATTTATAGTAATTCTCATATAGATTTAAAGCATTCGTTTGTATCCAGGCTGATTCGTCCCCCCCGGCGGTGGCAGAGCATGGCTCTTGTGGAGAGAGGGGATTTGTCTGTGGCTAGGGGATTTATCCCCTCACCACCACATCCCATGGCTCGGCGATTAAGTTGTTTTCCCTCCAACCTGCTACCAAGTTTTTCAGCCAGTAAATTCCCGGCCAAAGCGCTCGTTTACCAAAACAGCCGCCCGTCCCGAAGTCTCTCGGAACGGGCCCGTTTTCACCGGTCGGAACCCTGCATGAAACGTCCCCGCCCTACCCGACGCGCCTGGCTTTTTACTTTTGCCGTGCTCCCGGCCGTGGCTTTCGCCGCCTGGCAGGCGGCGGTACCCAGCCGCGCCCCCCTGGCCACCGCCACCGTCAGCCGTGGCGACATCGAAAACAGCGTGACCGCCCTGGGCACGTTGCAGCCGCGACGATACGTGGATGTGGGCGCCCAGGCCTCCGGGCAGATCCAGAAGATCCACGTGGAAGCCGGAGACGAGGTTCGCGAAGGCCAGTTGCTGGTGGAAATCGACCCGTCCACGCAGAAAGCCAAATTGGATGCCGGACGGTTCTCCATCGAAAACCTCAAGGCGCAGCTTCAGGAACAGCGTGCCCAGCACGACCTGGCGCAGCAGAAATTCCGCCGCCAGCAGCAACTCAAGGCCGGCGGTGCCACCCGCGAGGAGGACGTACAGACCGCCCAGGCCGAAGTGCGGGCGACCCAGGCGCGCATCGACATGTTCCAGGCGCGGATCCGCGAGGCCCAGGCCAGCCTGCGCAGTGACGAGGCCGAGCTGGGTTACACCCGCATCTATGCGCCCATGGCCGGCACCGTGGTCGCCGTCGGCGCCCGGGAAGGCCAGACCCTCAATGCCCAGCAGCAAACGCCCCTGATCCTGCGCATCGCCCGGCTGTCGCCGATGACGGTGTGGGCCGAGGTCTCGGAAGCCGACATCGGCCACGTCAAGCCGGGCATGACCGCTTACTTCACTACCCTGGCCGGCGGCACCCGGCGCTGGAGCAGCACCGTGCGCCAGATTCTGCCGGTGCCGCCGCGTCCGCTTGAAGCCAGCCAGGGCGGCAGTCCCACGGCAGGACGCAGCGGTACCGAACGGGTGGTGCTTTATACCGTGTTGCTGGACGTGGACAACGCCGACCGTGCCTTGATGACCGACATGACCGCACAGGTGTTCTTTGTCGCCGCCCAGGCTCACGATGTATTGACCGTACCCACCGCGGCCCTGCAGGACAACACCGGTCAGGTGCGGGTGCTGGCCGATAACGGCGATGTCCAGGCACGCACCGTTCGTACCGGCGTCAGTGATCGCTTGCGCACCCAGATTGTCGACGGCTTGAACGAGGGTGACCGGGTGCTGATCGACCCGGCCTCTGGCAACGGAGGCTGAATGAACACACCGCTGATCGAACTGCGGGACATTCGCAAGGCCTACGGTGGTGGCGACAGCCCCCGGGTGGAGGTGCTGCGGGGCATCGATCTGTCCATCCATGCCGGGGAGTTCCTGGCGATCGTCGGGGCGTCCGGCTCCGGCAAATCCACGCTGATGAACATCCTCGGCTGCCTCGACCGCCCGACCAGTGGCGAGTACCGCTTTGCCGGCGAAGATGTCGCCCATCTGGGCAGCGACGAACTGGCCTGGCTGCGACGCGAAGCGTTTGGCTTCGTGTTCCAGGGGTATCACCTGATTCCGTCCGGCACCGCCCAGGAAAACGTCGAAATGCCGGCGATCTATGCCGGCACCTCGGCCGCCGAGCGCCACGCCCGGGCCAGCGCCCTGCTCGAACGCCTGGGACTGGCCAGCCGCACCGGCAACCGCCCGCACCAGTTGTCCGGCGGACAGCAGCAACGGGTGTCGATTGCCCGGGCGTTGATGAACGGCGGCCATATCATTCTCGCCGACGAACCCACCGGCGCCCTCGACAGCCAGAGCGGCATCGAGGTCATGGCCTTGCTCGACGAGCTGGCAAGCCAGGGCCATGTGGTGATCCTGATCACCCACGACCGTGACGTGGCGGCCCGGGCCAAACGCATCATCGAAGTCCGCGATGGGCTGATCATCAACGACAGCGCCCACGCCGATCCGACACCGCCGCGGGCCAACCCGAATGCGCTGCAAGCGGTGGACCTGCGGCAACGCCTGAGTGCCGGCAGCGAACACAACGGCGCCTGGAAGGGCGAACTGCTCGACGCGGTGCAGGCGGCGTGGCGGGTGATGTGGATCAACCGATTCCGCACCACCCTGACACTCCTGGGCATCATCATCGGCGTGGCCTCGGTGGTGGTGATGCTGGCGGTGGGCGAAGGCAGCAAGCGCCAGGTCATGGCGCAGATGGGCGCCTTCGGCTCCAACATCATCTACCTCAACGGTGCCGCGCCCAGCCCGCGTGCCGCCAAAGGCATCATCAGCGAACATGACCTGGCCGCCCTCGCCGCCCTGCCCGAGGTGCAACGCATCATGCCCGTCAACGGCGCCAAGGCCAGCGTACGTTTCGGCAACCTCGACCACACCAGTTACGTGGGTGGCAACGACACGAACTTCCCGACCATCTTCAACTGGCCGGTGACCGAGGGCAGCTACTTCACCGACGCCGACGAACGAGGTGCGGCAGCGGTGGCGGTGATCGGCTACAAGGTCCGGCAGAAGCTGCTCAAGGACGTCGCCAACCCCATTGGCCGCTACATCCTGATCGAGAACATGCCATTCCAGGTGGTCGGCGTATTGGCGGAAAAAGGCGCCAGCTCCGGCGACTCCGACGCCGACAACCGCATCGCCGTGCCCTACTCCGCCGCCAGCGTCAGGCTGTTCGGCACCCGTCACCCCGAATACGTGGTGATCGCCGCCCGGGATGCGACCAAGGTCAAGGAGGCCGAACAGGCCATCTCCCGGACCCTGCTGCGCCTGCACGACGGCAAGCGGGACTTCGAGCTGACCAACAACGCCGCGATGATCCAGGCCGAAGCCCGGACCCAGGGCACCCTGTCGCTGATGCTCGGCGCAATTGCCGCGATTTCGCTGCTGGTGGGCGGTATCGGTGTGATGAACATCATGCTCATGACCGTGCGCGAACGGACCCGGGAGATCGGCATCCGCATGGCGACCGGCGCCCGCCAGCGCGACATCCTGCGCCAGTTCCTCACCGAGGCGGTGATGCTCTCGGTGGTCGGCGGGCTGGCGGGCATCGGCCTGGCCCTGCTGGTGGGCGGCGCGTTGTTGCTGGGCCGGATCGCCGTGGCCTTCGAATGGCTGGCGGTGTTCGGCGCGTTTGGCTGCGCGCTGGTGACCGGCGTCGTCTTTGGCTTCATGCCAGCCCGCAAGGCCGCCCGCCTCGACCCGGTCGCGGCCCTCACAAGCGAATGAATCCCAACCTATGAAAGCGCACCTGACCCTTTTGGCGGCCGGCCTGTTGTTGGCGGCCTGCGGCACTTCGATGCCGACGCCGGAAAGCGGCATCCAGCCGCCACTGGCCTGGCAGAACCCCGACATGTCCGGCGCCCAGGCTGACAACTCACGCTGGTGGACGCACTTCGGCAGCCCGCAATTGAACCGGCTGATCGAACAGGCACGCCTGGACAGCCACGACCTGGCGGCTGCCACGGCCAGGGTTCGCCAGGCGCAGGCCAGCGCAGTGATCGCCGGCGCCCCGCTGCTGCCCGAGATCACGGCCGGGCTCAATGGCAACCGCCAGGAACTGCTTCGCGGCAAGGGTTACAGCCAATTGGATGTGGATCGGAACAACCGCACCATCGATTACTACGATGCCCACCTCAGCGCCAGCTACGAGCTGGATTTCTGGGGCGGCAAACGAGCGGCCCGGGACAGTGCGACGAGTACTCTGTCGGCCAGCCGGTTCGACCGCGCGACCGTGGAGCTGACCCTGCTCAGCGGCGTCGCCAACAGTTACACCCAGGCGCTGTCCTTGCGCGAGCAGCAACGCATCGCCGAGCTGAACCTCGCCAACGCCCGGCATGTGCTCGATCTGGTGCAGACCCGCTACGACGCCGGCAGCGCCACGGCCCTGGAACTGTCCCAGCAAAAAAGCCTGGTGGCAGCCCAACAACGCCGGTTGCCGCAAGTGCAACAGCAGGCTCAAGAGGCGCTGATCACCCTGGCGACGCTGCTGGGGCAACCGGTGCAAGCGGTCAGGCTCGACGATGAACCCTTCGACCACTTGCGCTGGCCGTCCATCGACGCCGGTGTGCCCAGCGACCTGCTGCGCCGCCGCCCGGACATCGCTGCCGCCGAAGCGCGCCTTGCGGCGGCCCAGGCCGACATCATCGTCACCCGCGCCGCCATGCTGCCGTCCGTGACCCTGGGCCTGGGCCTCGCCACCGGTGCCGACATCGCCGACCAACTGCTGCGCAACAACGTCTACAACCTCAGCGCCGGCGTGGTCGCGCCCATCTTCAACAACGGCCGCCTCAAGGCCGAACGGGACAAGGCCAGCGCCCGCCAGGAAGAACTGCTGGCGCTCTACCGAGCCGCCATCGTCAACGGCTTCGCCGACGTTGAAAAAGCCCTGAACACTGTGCACGGACTCGACCAGCAACGGCAGTGGCAAACCGAAGAACTGCAGCAAGCCCAAAACGCTTTCGAGATCGCACAAAGCCGCTACCAGGCCGGCGCCGAAGACCTGCTCACCGTACTGGAAACCCAACGTACGCTCTACGCGGCTCAGGACACGAACGTGCAATTACGTTTGGCGCGGGTGCAGGCGAGCGTGGCGTTGTACAAGGCGTTGGGTGGGGGTTGGCGGGTGATGTAGGCCTCGAACATATTTCAAGCCGATGACAGTTGTGGCGAGGGGATTTATCCCCTCGCCACGGGTAACTCTTCCTGCCACCGATTGTGTTCGGCTTTGGCTTTGTTTATCCGACCCTGTAGGACTCCCGAGCCAGGCTACATCGCCTTGCGCCATTGCCTACAACTGCGCCAGAATCCGCCGGCTTGTGCGCCTGGCTCGTGGCTTTTACTGTTTCCGGGTCGCTGATTTCAGCGATCGGGTTTGGTAGCCCGCGAGTTCACTAGGCGCAAGCGCCACCTTTTTCAGATGCTCTCTCGGTGTCTGTTTCATGGTGGCCGTGCGCAGGGCGTCTTCGGGCGCGCCGGGTTCCTAGTGCTCCGGTCTACCAACCCGCGTACGGCCGCCACCCAATCGTTTGGTAGCGATAGTGTCGGCTCCTTAAATGAATACTAGGAGTTACACCATGCTCAAGATCACCCCCAATCCCCCCGAAGACGACTCGAAAAAACTCAACGAAGCCGCCGACCGCGCCCTCGCCTTCTACCTCGACCCCAAACCTGAAAAAAACAATCCATTACCGGGCCAATTGTTCACAGTGGCAGAAGGCGCGGACATGGAATGCCTGCTCGCCAACCTCAGTGAAACCCTGGCCTCGGTCAATGTCATGGCCAGCGAATTGGCGTTCGAACTGGAAGGTTCGCGGCGGCATTTTGCGCTGGGGATCCAGCAGATGGTCGAGTTGGGCGAATTGCTGGCGAACCGTGCCTTGGATATCGCTGAACGGCCGTAGTCCTAGGCAAGGTCTCTATCAAGCCAAGCCCCCCATATGAAAGAGCCACATTCTGTGGGAGCTGGGCTTGCCCGCGATGGCGGTGTATCTGAACCGATGATGTTAGATGTGCCGACGTTTTCGCGAGCAAGCCCGCTCCCACAGGGGGCGCGGTGTATCTGACCTGTGGCGTGGGTTTATCCTGCCGGCGCGGGCACCCTGGTTGCGGCGATGGCGAGGTCGATCAGCGCTTGGCTATCGGCCGCGTCCACGTCGTTGTCCCCGTCCATGTCGCCATGCACCGAAACCTTGTCGAGGGGGCCTTGCGGGTTTGTCCGGGTCACCCGGACGCTGTAGGCGGACACAATCGAGTCGATGAACTCAGTGTCCGGGTCGTCATCGACGAACCCCGTCATGCGGGTCACGAAGTCGATCTCCACCGCCCCGAAAGTCGAGCCGGTTTTCTCGGTCAAGGTGATCAGGATGCCTTTACTGGTCTCCATTCGAAGCCCCCTTTGCAGATGATCCGATGGCAGTGCGAGCACTCTATGCCGAGCGGACAAGGCTGTCTGCTGTAAGAACTAACAGGTCTCCTCGCCCAGGCACTACACCGGCCTGGCCTTGAGATTGCGCGCATACCACGGACGTTGCGGCACGCGGCGAAACAGCTTCGAGAGCTTTTTATCGTCATTGCCGAAGGTGATGCGCAGGGCCAGTTTCATGGTTTCCGGGTCCCTCTCCACCGAGCGTCCGACCTGCAGCCCCGGCGTGGTGCTGCACCCGTGGGTGTCCGGCCCCAGCCAGGGGTCGGCGATTTCCACCCAACGGCCGGGGGCGAACCAGGGTACGCCGTCGACTTCAAGCCGGCTCACTTCGCCTGGATGGAAACGCTCGTGGGCTCGGAACCAGTCTTCGATACGGTCGTCGATCCAGCCGTGGAACGCCCAGAACACCGGGTTCACATGGGAGGAAAACGGATCGCCGAGGAAGTCGTTTTCCGCTGCGAACCAACGCTGGGCGAAGTCGGCCTGGTCGCGGGCGAACGGCACCGGGTGGCCGTTGGACGGATCCCGGGGCACCGAGGCCCAGCGCATGTGCAGCCAATCGTGCAGACCCAGCTCTACCTCCGAACCGAACTGACCCAGGGTCAGTTTCGACAGGTAACGCGGATCACGGTAGCGCGACTCCCAGACCAGGAAATTGCTGTGGTACGTCTCGGCCGTCTTGATGTCGCTCACCCACTGGGCGTATTGCTCGTCACCGGCGGCCAGCCAGGTGGGCGGCAATGCCGTACCGTCGAGGTTATCGAAATACCGGGCAAAACCGAGGCGATCACGCTCCAGCTCCGGCTGCGGCAAGGGAAAGCGCTGCCAGGACGGTAGCGGCTGGTACGAACGGGCCGTTCTCAGCATGTGCCGGTGCATGAAAAAAAAGTCGATGCCTGAGCCGTTGCGATCCTTGCGTGGGCCACGGGCGTCACGCTCCTGGTCGCGCGGTCCGGGCTGCCAGCCAAGGCCGCGCAGGGCGTTGCGCTTGTCTTCGTCCAGGGTGTGCCACTTGTCCCGCGAGGCATGCCAGAGCTGGTGGAACAACCGATGTTCGGGCGATACCAGCCAGGCCAGCAGTGCGGGGCTCAACGGCGTGCGTTCGCGGGCTTCGGGAAACGCTTGTTTGAGGGCGATGAACGAGTTGTCGAGTTCCGGCAGGGCCGCCGACCGGTCCAGTCGCGACACGCGACCACTGAGCGTGGCGCGACCGGCATTGCCGAAACCGGCCCAGACCTCGTCCAGAGTCATGATGAATTCATAGTCCGGTGCTTCATGCTCGGCACGGGTGAGTCGCCAACTCAACTGCCTGGAGTCGTCGCCGGCCAGGTCGCCCAACACCCGGTAACGAGGCTCGGCGCCCGTACGCAGACGTTCAGCGGTATCCAGGCAACCCACCAGGCCACGGCCCTTATGGGCGATGTCGAGAAACAGTTGCAGCCCGTCGCTCGGCAGGCCATCGACGCCGCCGTCGCGTCCGGTGAAACGGATCGTCCAGATACCGCGCAGCTTGTCGGCGCGGCGTTGGCCCGCCACGTCCGCCACATCGAATGAAGCCTCGCCGGGGGTGATGGTGGGGTCCGGCCGGGTCAGTTCGCGATGCCCGTAATAAACCGCAGGCACGGCGGCACCGGTCAGCGCCAGGCCTGCCATGAACCATCGTCGAGAAATCGTCATTGCCTTACCTGTGTTCGGGCCCTGGGGTGGGCTTTATCCAAGCTAGGACGATGGGTGGGCCGGCAAATTTAAAGCGTTTCGCGAGCAAGCCCGCTCCCACAGGGGACCGCATTCCAATGTGGGAGCGGGCTTGCTCGCGAAAGGGCCCTCCAGGCCACCTAAATTTCCCCGCCAACCACTCGTCCTCCCCAGATAGCAAAGGCCCCGCGCCTGTCCTTCCAAGGCGAACCAGATCGAGATCGGCAATGACAACACGACGTTCGAAAAAGGCTCTTTTCACCGGTGTGCCCCTGGCCCTGGCGCTGGTGGTCGGTGGCGGCCTCGCGGCCTGGGACCACTGGTGGCGGGACAACCCCGGCTACCCGGTCAAGGTGATGAAGCAAGCCCGGGAGCTGCACGAACGCCTGCTCTCCTTCGACAGCCACATCACCGTGCCGCTGGATTTCGGCACCGCCGGCAACGAAGCCGATAAGGACGGCAAGGGTCAGTTCGACCTGGTGAAAGCCAATCGCGGCCACCTGTCCGGCGCGGCCCTGACCATCTTCGGCTGGCCGGAACTGTGGAACGGCCCCAACGCCCCCCACAGGCCCACTGCCGGTTTCGTCGAAGAAGCGCGCAACCAACAGGAGGTGCGCTACAAGATCATCACCGGCATGGTCCGCGACTTTCCCAACCAGGTCGCCATCGCCTACACCCCGGACGAATTCCGGCGCCTGCACGGCGAAGGCAAGTTCGCGATTTTCATCAGCATGCTCAATGCCTATCCCCTGGGCCACGACTTGAACCTGCTGGACCTGTGGACGGCGCGGGGCATGCGCATGTTCGGCTTCAGCTATATCGGCAACAACGACTGGGCCGACTCTTCGCGACCGCTGCCCTTCTTCAACGATTCGCCCGACGCCCTCGGCGGCCTCTCCGACATCGGCAAGCAAGCGGTGACGCGATTGAACGATCTGGGCGTGATTATCGACGTGTCGCAAATGTCGACCCAGGCCCTGGAGCAAGTCGCACAGCTGAGCCGCACGCCGCTGGTGGCTTCCCATTCGGCACCACGGGCGATGGTGGACATCCCGCGCAACCTCAGCGACAAGGAAATGCAGTTGATCAAGGCCAGCGGCGGTGTGGTGCAGATCGTTGGCTTCTCCCAATACCTGCGCCCGCTGACGCAGAAGACCCAGGACAAACTCAACGCCCTGCGCGAGCGCTTCGACCTGCCGCCATTGCCCAATCTCGCCATGGCGTTGATGCCGGGCGACCCGATCATTGCCGCGTGGCCGGAACAGCGCTTTGGCGAATACGCTGCCCAGCTCTACGGCATCCTGGAGGAAGAACCCAAGGCCAGCCTCAAGGACCTGGGAGACGCCATCGACTATGCCGTGCGCAAGATCGGCATCGATCACGTCGGCATCAGCTCGGACTTCAACGAAGGCGGCGGCGTGAAAGGTTGGGAAGACGTGGGCGACATCCGCAACGTCACCGCCGAACTGCTCACCCGCGGCTACTCCGAAGCCGACATCGCCAAGCTGTGGGGCGGCAATTTCCTGCGGGTCTGGGACCAGGTGCAGAAAGCCGCCCGGCCAGCCGTGGCCTCGAACCAGAAGGCCGTACAGCCATGAATGAACGCCGCACTTTCCTGAAACAGGCCGGGATTCTCGCCGCCGGCCTGCCACTGGTCGCCAGCCTTCCCGCGCCCGCCAGCGCCGATGCTCTGCCACGGTTGCCCCGGGACAAATGGGCACAACTGCGCGCCTTGTTCGACCAGGACCCGGACTACCTGCACTTCTCCAACTTCCTGGTCACCACCCACCCCCGCCCGGTGCGCGAAGCCATCGAAAAACACCGCGCCGCCCTGGATAAGAACCCCGGCCTGTTGATGGACTGGGACCTGGGCGTCACCGAGGAACGCGAGGAGAACGTGCGGACCTGGGCCGGACGCTACCTGCAAGCGAGCCCGAAACAGATCGCCCTCACCGGCAGCACCACCGAGGGCCTGGCGATGATCTACGGCGGCGTTCAGGTGAACGCCGATCAGGAGATCCTCACCACCGCTCACGAACACTATTCCACCCACACCATCCTCGGCCTGCGCAATCAACGGGACGGCACCCAGGTGCGCAAGATCAAGCTGTTCGAAAGCGCCCACAACGCCAGCGAGGCGGAAATCCTCGCGACCATCGACCGCAATATCCGTCCGCAGACTCGCGTGCTGGGCATGACCTGGGTGCACTCGGGCAGCGGCGTCAAGCTGCCCATCGACAAGATCGGCGCTCTGGTCGACAAGCACAATCAAGGCCGCAGCGACGCACAACGCCTCATCTACGTGGTGGACGGCGTCCATGGCTTCGGCGTCGAGAACCTCGATTTCCCGACGATGAACTGCGATTTCTTCATCGCCGGCACCCACAAGTGGATGTTCGGCCCACGGGGCACGGGCCTGGTGTGCAGCCGCAGCGAAGAGCTCAGGTACGTCACACCGATCATTCCAACGTTCTCCGAAGCCACGGCGTTTTCCACCGTCATGACACCAGGAGGCTTCCACGCCTTCGAGCATCGCTGGGCCGCGGACGAAGCCTTCAAGCTGCACCTGCAACTGGGCAAGGCCGAGGTGCAGGCGCGCATCCATGCCCTCAACACTTACCTGAAAAAGCAGCTGCTCGCGAAGCCGCAGATCGAACTGGTCACGCCCCTGAGCCCGGAGCTGTCCGCCGGTTTCACGTTTTTCCGGGTCAAGGGCCGCGAGAGCGACGAGATCGCCGCCTACCTGATGAAAAACCGGGTGATCGCCGACGCGGTGCATCGCGATGCCGGCCCAGTGGTCCGCACCGCGCCTGGGCTGCTCAATACCGAAGCCGAGATCGATCACTTCATGAGGCTGCTGAGCAAGACGCTCTGAACCGAACCTTTTTGATCTAATCGAGAGAGATGGATGAACAGTTTTTCGCTGAAGCTATTCCCGGCCCTGGCCCTTACCGCCCTGCTGCCCTCCGGCGCCCAGGCGTCCCAACCGGGCCAAGTATTCCGGGACTGCAAGGACTGCCCGCAGATGGTCGTACTGCCCAGCGGTACTTTCACCATGGGCACCCCGGACAATGAAGTCGGCCGCGAGCCCGATGAGGGTCCGATGCACCCGGTGACGTTCGCCAGGCCCGTGGCCATCAGCCGCTTCCAGGTGCTCAAAGGCGAATGGTTCGCCTACCTCAAGGACACCGGCTACACGATGCCCGACGCCGACAAGCGCCCCGGCCGCGCGTGCAAGGCCGGCGTTCCCGACTATCAGGGCAGCGACCCAGGCAAGCAATACACCGACCTGCATCCGGCGGTGTGCATGAACTTCGACGAAGCCAACGCTTACGTGGCGTGGTTGTCGAAAAAAACCGGCAAGCCGTACCGGCTGGTGAGCGAGTCCTTGCGTGAATACGCGGCCCGCGGCGGCAGCAGCGGCCCGTTCCCCTTCGATGAAGGCAAGGAGTACAGCATCGCCCGACACGCCAACACCTACGGCGCAGCCGACGGCTACAACTTCACCGCCCCCGCCGGCAGCTTTCCACCCAATGCCTTCGGCGTCTACGACATGCACGGCAACGTCTACGAATGGACGGCCGACTGCTACAACCCCAACTACGACGGCGCCCCGAGCGACGGCAGCGCCTGGCTCAGCGGCGACTGCAAGGTGCGACGCATCCGTGGTAACGACTGGGGCGAAGCGCCGGTGTTTTCTCGCTCGGGCAATCGCAACGCGGTTTATCCCGATGCACGGGGCGACTGGCTGGGGTTCCGCGTGGCGCGGGATATGTAAACCATGACCGCCCTGCTCATTGCATTTTTCCCGCCTTGCGCCAACGCCTTGAACCACGGCCATCACCGGCCCTAAAAGGGGATTCCCATGACCTCGAACTCCCGCGGAGCCCTGCGTGAAGTGCTCAGCCTGCTCAAGCCCTTCCGGCTCATCATGGTGGCGTCGATTCTGCTCGGCATGCTGGGTGGCCTGAGCATCACCGCGCTGCTGGCGACCATCAACGACGCCCTGAATGCCTCGACCAAGCCCACGCCGCAGATGCTGGCAACGTTCGTGGGGCTCTGTGCGGCGGCGCTGCTGACCTCGATTCTTTCGGACATCGGCACCAACCATGTCGGCCAGAACATCATCGCCAGCTTGCGTAAATCCCTGGGCAAGAAAGTCTTGCTGGCCCCCATCGAGCAGATCGAACGCTTTCGCAGCCATCGGCTCATCCCGGTACTGACCCATGACGTCAACATGGTCAGCAACTTCGCGTTTTCCTTCGCCCCGCTGGCCATCGCCTTCACCGTCACCCTCGGTTGCCTGGCCTACCTGGCCTACCTGTCACTGCCGATGTTCGCGGTGCTGCTGGTGGCGCTGGTGATCGGCACCGTCATCCAGTACGTGGCCCGGGCCCGGGGCATCAGGGGCTTCGAAGCAGCCCGCGAGGCGGAAGACGCCCTGCAAAAGCACTACAGCGCCATCGCCGCCGGTGCCAAGGAACTGCGCATCCACCGTCCCCGCCGCCAGCGCATGTTCAACCAGCGCATCGAAGCAACCGCCGACGACATCTGCGCGACCAATATCCGTTCGGTCAATACCTTCGTGGTCGCCAAGACCTTCGGCTCGATGCTGTTCTTCGTGGTCATCGGCCTGGTCCTGGCGCTGCAGTCGCTGTGGCTGGGCACCGACAAGGCGGTGCTCAGCGGCTTCGTGCTGGTGCTGCTGTACATGAAGGGCCCGCTGGAATACCTGGTGATGACCCTGCCGGTCATCAGCCGGGCCAACATTGCCTTCAAGCGCATTGCCGACCTTGCCGAGCAGTTTTCTTCACCCGAGCCGCACCTGCCGCTCGATGCCAGGAACAGCCCCAGCCCGACGCTCCAGCAGCTGGAACTGCGCGATGTGCATTACGCCTTCCCGGCGGTCGACGGCAGCCAACCCTTCGCCCTCGGGCCGGTCAACCTGACCATCGCCCAGGGCGATATCGTCTTCATCGTCGGCGAAAACGGCGGCGGCAAGACCACGTTGATCAAGCTTCTGCTGGGGCTCTATCCCCCACAACGTGGCGATATCCTGCTCGATGGCAAACCGGTAACGGCTGCCCAACGGGACGATTATCGCCAGCTGTTCACCACCATTTTTGCCGACTACTACCTGTTCGACGAACTGGTCCAGGGCGACCAGCAAGTGCCTGAAGAAGCCAACCGCTACCTGGAACGCCTGGAAATCGCCCACAAGGTCAGCATCCACGACGGTCTGTTCAGCACCACCGACCTGTCCACCGGCCAGCGCAAGCGCCTGGCCCTGCTCAACGCCTGGCTGGAAGGCCGCCCGGTGCTGGTCTTCGACGAATGGGCCGCCGATCAGGACCCGGTGTTCCGCCGGGTTTTCTATACGCAGCTGCTGCCGGAACTCAAGGCGCTGGGCAAAACCATCATCGTCATTTCCCACGATGACCGTTACTTCGATATCGCCGATCAACTGGTCCGGATGCAGGCCGGTCGGGTCATCAGTGAAAAGGCCCCGCAGGCTTTTGCCTGAGCCGTCCCGACGCAATGCTGTTTACCGCGAGAACACCATGAACGAACTGCTAGATGATGATCTGCTGACGCTACTGCTCGATGAGGCCGAGGATGGCATGCCCGAAGGGCCCCGGCTGGACCGCGCGCCCTTGTCCTTCGCCCAGCAACGCCTGTGGCTGGAGCACCAGCGAGACCCGACCCGGTCGGCCTACAACCTGCCGCGCGCCCTGCGCCTGTCGGGTGAACTCGACGCCGACGCCCTGGAACAGGCGCTCAACCGCGTCATCGATCGCCACGACATCCTGCGCACCGCGATTGTCGAAATCGACGGCGCAGCGGTCCAGGTGGTCGAACGCAACGCCAGGCTCATCCTGCACCGCGAGGACCTCGGCGCACTCGACCAACAGGCCCGGGCCACGGCGCTCGCCCAGCGCATCGAGCAGCACGCCCGGCAACCGTTCGACCTCAGCCATGCGCCACTGATGCGAGCAACGCTGCTGCGGCTGGACAGCGATGCACACGTGTTGCTGCTGAACATGCATCACATCGTCTCCGACGCCTGGTCCAATACGATTCTCATGCAGGACATGACCCAGGCCTACACCCGCGCGCTGCTCGGCGACGCTTCACCGCTGCCGGCCTTGCCCTTGCAATACGCCGACTACGCAACCCACCAACGAAGCGAATACCTGCAGAGCACGGCCTGCCAGCGCAGCGGCGACTACTGGCGCCAGTGCCTGGGCCATGACCTGCCCGTTCTGGAACTGCCTCAGGATTTCCCTCGCGCCGCGAGCCAGCAGCACATGGCCGGACGCGTCCAGGTGACACTCGCACCAGCCATGGCCCAGGCCCTGGAGACGTTTTGCCGACGCCAGGGGCTCACACCGTTCGTGGTCGCGCTGGGCGCCTGGCAACTGTTGCTGGGCCGGTACGCCAACCAGAACGATTTCACCGTCGGCGTCCCCAACGCCAACCGCAACAGCCCTGAAAGCCAGGCACTGGTGGGTTTTTTCGTCAGCAGCCAGGTCTACCGGGCGCGGCTCGACTCGACGCGCACCGCGTTGGATTTTCTCCACGACCTGCGCACCCAATCCCTGGCGGCGCTCGAACATGCCGACTACCCGTTGGAACTGATCCTCGATCAACTGCAACGCCCCGGCGCACAAGGTTCCAACCCGCTGTTCCAGGTCTTGTTCAACTGGCGCACCGGCGCGCCCACGACATCGATGTCGATCCAGGATGGACTGGCGCTGGAGTTTCTGCCCGCTGGCGACAGCCAGGCCAAATTCGACCTGTCGCTGGATGTCGATTATTCACAGCAGCAATTACTGGCGACGTTTGAGTACAGCCGTGATCTCTACCGGACAGCGACCATCGAGCGCATGGCCGAGCACTGGCACAACCTGCTGCAGAGCCTGATCGAAACCCCGGAATCCGCGTTGGGCGAGCTGCAACTGCTGAGTGCCCCTGAGCGTCAACAGACCCTGGACGACTGGAACCGGCAACCGACCCTACTGCCCCACGGGCGTTGCCTGCATCAGCTGATCGAAACCCACGCCGCCACCACGGGCGATGCGATTGCCCTGACCTTCGAAGGGCAGCACCTGAGCTATGCCGACCTCAACCGGCAGGCTAACCGCTTGGCCCATCGGTTGATCGCCGAAGGGGTCGGACCCGATGTGCTGGTGGGGATCGCCGCAGAACGGACACCCCAGATGATCATCGGCCTGCTGGCGATTCTCAAGGCGGGCGGCGCCTACGTGCCGCTGGACCCGGCGTATCCTTCCGATCGCCTGGCCTACATGATCCAGGACAGCGGCGTCACGCAGGTCCTGACCCAGGCGCATCTGCGGGATTCGTTGGCGTTGCCCGCCGGTACGGTCTGTCTGTCACTGGATCCGCAGGACGTCGATGACGCGTGTCCCAAGCACAACCCGGATGTGCCGGTGCACCCGGATAACCTGGCCTACGTGATCTACACCTCGGGCTCCACCGGCCAGCCCAAAGGCGCGTTGCTGGCGCATCACAACGTCACTCGTCTGTTCCAGGCCACGGACCGCTGGTTCAGCTTCGACCACCACGACGTGTGGTGCCTGTTCCACTCCTATGCCTTCGACTTTTCCGTATGGGAGATTTTCGGCGCCCTGCTGCATGGCGGTCGGCTGGTCATCGTGCCCCACGCCATAAGCCGTTCGCCGGAGGATTTTCATGCCCTGTTGTGCCAGGAACGCGTCACCGTACTGAACCAGACACCGTCGGCGTTCAAGTCGTTGTCGCAGGTCGCCTGTGCGTCACGGCAGCCGCTTGACCAGCATTTGCGGCAGGTGATCTTCGGCGGTGAGGCCATCGATGTGCAGAGCCTGCGTCCCTGGTTCGAACGCTTCGGTGACCGGACACCACAGTTGATCAACATGTATGGCATCACGGAAACCACCGTCCATGTCACCTGGCGACCGCTGTCGATGCAAGACCTGGACAGCGAGGCCGCGAGCCCTATCGGCGAGCCCATTGTCGACCTGTCCTGGTATCTGCTCGACGCTCACCTGAACCCTGTCCCCAAAGGCTGCACCGGTGAGCTCTATGTCGGTCGGGCCGGCCTGGCCCGTGGTTATCACGGGCGCGCCGACCTGAGCGCCAGCCGGTTCATCCCCGACCCCTTCGATCCGCTGCCGGGTGGACGCCTGTACCGCACCGGCGACCTCGCCCGCTACCGTGCCGACGGCAGCATCGAATACATCGGGCGCCTGGATCATCAGGTCAAGATCCGCGGCTTCCGCATCGAATTGGGCGAAATCCAGGCGCGCCTGCAAACGCTGCCGCAGGTGCAGGATGCCGTCGTACTGACCCATGACGGCCCCGGCGGCCTGCAACTGGTCGCCTATGTGATTGCCGCGCAGCCCACCCCGGAACTGCGCGAAAGCCTGCTGGCCGCGCTCAAGGCACACTTGCCGGACTACATGGTGCCCAGCCACCTGCTGTTCATCGACCGGTTCCCCCTCAATGCCAATGGCAAGCTCGACCGCAAGGCCTTGCCGGAACCCGACGCCAACCTCAGGCAATCGCGCTACGTGGCGCCTCGCACTCAGTTGGAACAGGCCCTGGCGCAGCTTTGGCGGCAATCCCTCAGGGTCGAGCGCGTGGGTATCAACGACAGCTTCTTCGAGCTGGGCGGACATTCGATCCTGGCCATCGAGCTGATCGCCAGCCTCAAGGCACGCCTGGATATCACGGTGCGTTTGCAGGAGTTGCTGAGCCATCCGAGCATCGCCGAACTGGCCCTGTTCATCTCGCAAAAACATCGCGAACAAGCTCAATGCCTGGTGGCCTTGAACAGCGCCCCCGCCAGCTCGCCCCAATTGTTCTGCCTGCACCCCAGCGGCGGTATCGTGTTCTGCTATCAGCCGCTGGCGCGCAAACTGCGAGATCGGGCACGCACCGTCGGCGTCATGCACCGCGGCTTCAGCGAACCCCATGTGGGGCCCGAGGCCTGGGGCGAGATGATTGCCGACTACAGCCGGGAAATCGTCAAGGCCCAGCCCCAAGGGCCGTATTACCTGATGGGCTGGTCCCTGGGCGGGACGATTGCCATGGACATCGCTGCGATGCTGGAAAGCCAGGGTCATACCGTCGGTTTTCTGGGATTGGTGGACAGCACGATCCCTGAGCAGCTCTACCCTGAAGCGTTGCCGCGTCATCGGCATTTACCCGACCAGGAAAAAACCGACCTGGCGTCCCAGGATCTGATCGAGGCCATCGAGTATTTCGACCTGCTGTTTCCGACGCTTACGGAGCGCACGGCGGCGTATCGGCGTGAACACCCCGAGAGCACGGTCAAGGCGTTCCATGACTGGGCTGCCAGCCAGATCGAGCCAGGCCGCAGCGATTTGCTGTCGGTGGTGCAAAGCGTCAAGGAAGAGGTCATGAACGCCCAGGCGTTCTCGGTGCATGATCGATTGTTGGAAGCCTTTGACGGGTACACCTTCAAGTCGGTGCGGGTACGTCCCAGTTGCTGGTGGACGCAGGCGGAAAAAACTCCGGAAGAACTGGCCTTCTGCGAAAACTTGATCCAGGCGCACAGCCTGACCGGTGAGCTGAACGGTTCGGTGCACTCGCCGTTGCGCCACCGCGGCATGATCTTCGATGACGCCTTGCTGGATTCACTGGTCGAGGCCTTCATGGACAGTACCGTCAGCCCATAGGTCAGGATCGCCACAGCGCTTGCCCTACTCACCCTTCAGCCATAAAAAAACCGACCCGCACAAGCGGGTCGGTTTTTTTGTCGATGCGTGGATCAGAACTGCGGGGTGTACTTCACGGTAAACATCAGATTACGTGGATCACCGAAGTTGTTATTGCCGTTGAGCTGGTTGTAAGCCGACGTGATGTACGTCTTGTCGAACAGGTTATTGGCATTGACTGCCAGGTTGATTTCAGGCGTCAGTTGATACCCCACACGAGCATTCCAGACGGTATAGCCCGGTACGTCGCGGTCAAGGTCGTAAACCAGTGTGTGGCTTTGGGTCGTGAACCCCAGGCCGGCACTGACGCGGTTCCAATCACCGGTGAACTGGTAGTTGCTCCATACACGCAGCATGTGTTTCGGCGTCCAGGTACTGAAGACACTGCCTTCATTGTTCGGGTCTTCCAGATACTTGGTGGTGTTGTAGGTGTAGCCGGCGAACAGCTCCAGGTTGTCGATCACTTCACCACTGATTTCGGCGTCAATGCCCTGGCTACGCACTTTGCCCGACGCTGTAGAGCAACCAAAGCCTCCACACCCCGAGCCGCCGTCGTTGACGGCGCGGTTCTCATGGTCGTAGCGGAAGACCGCAAGGGAAGTATTGACCCGACCATCCATCAGTTCACCCTTGAGACCGACCTCGTAGTTTTTTCCGACTACAGGTTTGAGCACCGAACCGCTGGCATCGATATTGGTCTGTGGCTGGAACACATCGGTGTAGCTGGTGTACACCGCCCATTCACGGCTCAGGTCATAGACGATACCGGCGTACGGCGTGACCACTCCGGTTTCAGTCGAGGTGCTGGGGTCGTTGCGTGTGATCCCGGTTGATCTTTCGTTTTTCGACTTGTAGCTGAAGTCATACCAACTGACCCGGGAGCCCAGGATCAGCGTCAGGTCGTCCACCGGCTTGACGCGCCAGGTGCCGTACAGGCCTTTCTGGCGGACATCGTACTTGCTGAGGACGCCCAAGCCACCCGGACTGTTGATCAGGCTGTCATAGCTGATGTCCGGACGGTCATTGTCCAGGTCGAAGATGGAGTCACTGGTGTTGTTGAAGGTCCGGGCGTATTTGTCATCGGTCTCCAACTGGGAATAGTTGCCGCCCAGCATGACTTCCTGCTGCATCGACAGGGCTTCGAACTTGCCGGTCAGGTTCATGTCCAGACCGACCTTCTCGGACTGGAAATCAGTTACGAAGTCGGCATATTGCACACCACTGCCATCGGGCAACAGACCACCGCCCCTTTGGACTCGCTGGTTTTTCGCCTGGTTGTCCTCGGTCATGTGTACGGCGCCCACCTTGAACGCCCAGTCGTCGTTGAAGCGGTGTTCCAGATCGGCATAGGTGGTGGTGACATTGATGTCGGAGCGGTTCCAGCGCGCGCCGGTGTAGGTCGAACGTGACACGTCCGGCATCGAGCCGTCGGCGTAGCGTGGCAAACCGCGGATGTTGCCGCGGGATTCGCCCTCGGAGCGGCTGACCGCCAGGCCCAGGGTGGTGTCCTCGCTCAGGTCGATGTCCAGCGCGCCGTACAGCGAGTGGGTCTTGCTCCACGCGTGATCGATAAAGGAATTACTCTGGTCCTCGTCGGCGACGATACGACCGCGGATAGTGCCGGCCTCGTTCAAGGGGCCGCCGGCGTCCAGTTGCAGGCCATAGTGGTCCCAGGAGCCGGCCTTGCCGGTGAGGGTCACGGTCGGGGCGCTCTGGCCACGCTTGCGTACCAGGTTGACGGCACCGCCGGGGCTGCCCGTGCCTTGCAGCAGGCCGGAAGCGCCGCGCAGGATCTCCAGACGGTCGAAGAAGATCAGATCCTGGGTCGCCCAGTTGCCCAGCGAATAGGTGTTGCGCGGGATCGGTACGCCGTCGTACTGCCAGTCGTCGATCTGGAAACCGCGCGACGACAGGATCATGCCCTGGCCCACGCCCTGCAGGCCAACGATGCCAGTGGTCTGGTTGACGGCGTCCTTGAGGCTGACCAGGTTCTGGTCGTCCATCTGCTTGCGCGTCATCACGGTGACCGACTGGGGAATTTCCTTGAGGGTGTGGGTGCCCTTGCCGATGGTCACGGCGTTGCTGGTGTAGGAGTGGCTGCCTTCGGTCGTTGCATCCGGTGCCGTCGCCTTCACGGTGGTCGCCCCCAGCTCCAGGCCTCCCGCGGCGGAACCACGCACCAGCATCAACGTGCTGCCCTCCACGCTGTAGCTCACGCCCGTGCCCTTGAGCAATTCGGCAATGGCCGCCTGCGGGCTCATCTTGCCGCTGACGCGGTTGCTTTTCAGGCCGGCCATATCGTCGGCGTTGTAGATCACCTGCTGATTGGTCTGCTGGCCGAACGCCTGTAACGCCTTGGGCAGCGATTGCGCGGGAATGTCGATGCTGACGTCTTCCGCCATCACCTGGGCGCTCAGTGGCAGTACGCAAACCAACCCCAGGCCGGCCAACATCCGACGCGAACGCAGGCCGCGGGACATGACGAGTGCCTTGAACAGAGGTTTCAACTCATGAATGGATGACATCGTGCTCTCTATTATTGGTAGAAGTGAAAGGTCATGGGGCCGGAGGGCCCACCGCTCGCCAGTACCCGTGAACCCGCCCTGCCGACTGCCTCAGGCAATGGATCAGGGCGCGCTGACCGGCCCCTCCCCGGGCGCGGTCATCCGGCTGGAAGACGGCAATTTTCCTGCTGGACAAATCCGCTGCCTGGGCTGCCCTGCCCGACCCGATTTGCCTACACACGTTAGTAAGACGCAGCACTTGGAGAAAACCGGAATGAGTTTATTTATCATTCACGTAACAAAATTTAAAAAAAGGCCGACGCGGTGAGGCGACGGCCTTTTTCCTTGCTTTGCGAGCCTGTCAGGTCAGGTGCCTTGCGCGACCCGAGTGGCGTGTTGTTGCCGAGCCTGTTCGGTCAGGCGGGCCTTTTCCTCGGGACTCATCGCCTCCATGCGCAAGCGCACCTGGGCCATTTTTTCCAGTTGCCCCGGGCTACTTTCCATCGCCCGTAAGGCCGACGACAGCGACGCCACCGTCGGATGATCGAAGACCAGCCCCGGATGAATTTCGCACTGCAATAACTTGCGAATGCCAGCCACCAGCTTGATCACCAGCAGCGAATGCCCCCCGGCGGCGAAGAAGTCACGGTCGATGCCCAGTCGCTCAAGCCCCAACAGCTGCGCCATGCGTGTGGCAAGCAACTGCTCCAGCGCATCCCGTGGCGCGGCGTCTTCGTCATTCGCCGTCGCGCCGGCCAACTGTTGCAACGCCTTGCGATCGATCTTGCCGTTGGCCAACCGTGGAAAATGCTCGATCAGTTGCAGGTGCGCCGGCACCATCACACTGGGCAGGCGCGCGCTCAGACCGGCACGCACGGCGTCCAGCAAGCCCGCCGACGGCCCCGACTGCGCCACCACAAAGGCCAGCAGCCCCTGTTCGGCCGACGCTGCCGGCAACACCTGCGCTTCGGCCACCCCAGGCATACGCAGAAGCTCGGCCTCGATTTCCGCCAATTCAATACGGAACCCGCGCACCTTGATCTGCTGATCGCGCCGGCCGTGCAGCTGGATCGCCCCGTCCGCCCGATAACGCGCCAGGTCACCGGTGCGATACAGCCGCTGCGCCGGATCGAAGGGACTCTGGATGAATGCTTGCCCGTCGGCTTCGGCGTTCAGATACCCCCGGCACAGCTGCGCGCCGCCCAGGTACAACTCGCCCAGCAGGCCCACCGGGGCCAGGCGCAGGTCGGCGTCCAGCACGTACACCTGGTTATTGCCCAGCACTTGGCTGAGCGCCGAACAATCGTCGGCGGCGCCGTCCAGCGATAACGGATGGATCATCACGCCCACCGTGGCCTCGGTCGGCCCGTAGTGGTTGAACACCCGGCAATCGCCACGCACACGTGCGATGCGCTCGACCAACGTAGCCGCAATCGGTTCTCCGCCCAGGATCAAGGTCCGCGGCAAGACCGCCCGCTCACTGTCGAGCAGTGCCGCCAGGTGCGACGGCACGATTTTCAGGCAGTCGATGGCGTGGTGTCGCAGGTACTCGGCGAACAACGCGCCGTCCTGCATCTGCTCATCGCTGGCCACATGCAACGCCGCACCGTTGAACAGCGCACCGAACAGGGTCGTGTTGCCCAGGTCCGCCGCTACGGTGGAGCTGAAAGCGACGCTCCTGCACTGCTCGAGTCCCAGCGCCCGGCTGGCCTGGGCGGTGTAGTTGAGCAATTGCCGATGCTCGATCACCACGCCTTTGGGCACGCCGGTCGAGCCGGAGGTAAACAACACATAAGCGATGTCGTTGCCCCGGGTGGCAAGTGCGGGCAACGACGCCGTCGACTGATCGAGTTCAGCCAGGGTCAGCGCCATGTACGGTTGTTCCTGCCAGATCGGCAGACGCGTCGCATCGGTCAGCAACACCGCCGCGCCGGCCTGTTCCAGCATCAACGCCTGGCGCGCCTGGGGCCACTGCGCATCCAGCGGCAGATACGCCGCCCCCAAGCGCCAGCTCGCCAGCATGGCAATCACCAGGTCCGCCGAGCGCGGCAGGGCCAGGGCGACAATCGAACCGGCCTCCAGCCCCCGCTCCTTGAGGCCTCGCGCTACAGACTCGACCCGGGCTTGCAATTGTGCGTAGCTCAATTGCCCATGGGCATCGCTCAGGGCGATGGCATCGGGCGTTTGGATCGCCAGATCGGCGATGCGCTGCGGCAGGTAACGGTTATCCGCCAACGCCTGCATCGTCGGGTTGATCGCCCGTAAGCGTTGTTCCTCGGTGGCCCCCAGCAGACTGAGCTGGGCCAGTGCATTCTTCGGTGCCGCCAGGATCGAGGCCAACAGCACGCCGTAGTGTTCAAGCAGGGCATTGGCCGAAGCTGGCGAATAACGCGAACTGGCGTAACACAAATCGATGGCAGCCAGTTGCTGATCAGCTCGCAACTGAACCTGCAGCAGCAGCTCGAACGCATCGGCCTGGCCCATGGCACACTCCGATGCGACCCAGTTCAAGCCGCCCATGTGCCCGACAGGGATGGCCTGTCCTACGGTAAAGCCATAGGCCGGACGCGCTGCGTCGGGCGACAGTTCCGGCGCCCAGTATTCCTGCCAGGTGCGATGTTCTTCGAGGCGCGCCGCCAGCGCTCCCAACCACTCATCGAACGGTGCGGTAGCAGGCAGCGAAAGCCACAACGGCAAGGTTTTCTCGAACATACCCAGGGCATGGGCGAAATACTCATAGTCCTCGCGACTGTCATGACGCACGCCCACCAGGGCCTGTTCCAGACCGCTCAAACGGCCCAGCAGGAGCCACCACGCGCCCTGTAACAGCGTGGCAAGCGGCTGGCCGAGTTGCTCGGCCAAACGCTGCAAAGCGTCATGCTGAGCAGGCGCCAGTGTCAGCGATACCCGCGAGTCGGCAGCAGCCGCCTCACCGCTGGCGCCGCGCTCGGCCAGCCATGGCGTGGCGATGTCCGTCTGCACGCCTTGCAGATGTTGTTGCCAGTAGGTCCGCGCAGCGGCGGCATCTTCATCGAGCACCACTTCACTGCGCCACTCCAGGTACTGGGCAAACTCGCCGGGCAGCTCGTCGTCCGTTGCCTGGGCTGCGGCATAGGCCTGTTGGATTTGTTGAAGCAGCAGGTTCAGGGTCTGTGCATCGGCACTGTGGCGGGCGATGCCCAGCACCAGTTGCCAGCGCTGGGGCGCCAGGCGATGGAGCACGGCCTGGACGCTTTCCGATTCACCGACCACAAAGGCGCGGCCCATCGATTCCTCGATCTGCGCCTGCACGTCCTCGACCCGTTGCTCGCCAGCCTGTATCGCCAGCGGGAAGCGCCCGGCAGTACCAGCGACCTGACGCCAACCGTGGAAACCGGCGACCTTGACCAGACGCGCCAGCAACATTGGCTGCTGCGCCACCAGGGCATCCAATGCAACCTGCAAGCGCTGCGGATCGAGATCGCCCTCGATGCCCACCTTCAACCAGCGCAATGCCTCGCCACAGGTCGCCGTGTTCGACAACTGCTCCAGTGCCCGTTGTTGCTCGGGCGTCAGGGCGAAACCCGGATCCTGTGCGTCCATCATGACCTCGTTCATGCTCCGACTTCCTCGGTATTCAGTGCGCCCTGGGCGGTTTGCCCAGCGGCCGGCGGATGCTCCAGGCTGCTGCGGTCGTACATATCGCCCATGGCGACGACGATCTTGCGAGGGCCTTCGAACGGATCACGGGCATGGGCCACCAGCATGTTATCCAGCAGGATCACATCACCTTTGCGCCAGTCGAAACGCACCGCGCAGGCTTCGTACAACTGGCCAATGCGCTCCATCACCTCGTCTTCGATCGGTGTACCGTCGCCGTAGTAGACATGCCGGGGCATCCGCTCCAGGCCGTACATCGACAGCAGGTCCTCCCGCACGTCCGGGTCCAGCCAGTAGATGTGATGCAACTGCACCTGGTTGAAGAACGACTTTTCACCGGTGATCGGGTGCGTGATGATCGCGGGTCCCGGCGTGCGGGTCTGCAATTCATCGTTGTCGAGCCAGCGCCATTGGATGCCGCCCGCCCGGCAACGGGCCTCGACTTCGCGGCGGTCTTCGGTCTTGAAGAAGTGCTGCCACGACACGTCGAGCTTGTCGGTGAAGGTGCGCACGTAGAGCAGGCCCTTGTCCTCGAATTTCTCGCGAAGCTCGGTCGGCAGTTTTTCGTACATCAACCGGCAATCCACCACCGGGGTCGCGCCCCCCACCGGCGCTGCCTGCTCGCAATAGAACATCTGCTTGCGTGGCCAGCGGTCCTGATGGGAGCTCTCGTTATGGAACAGGATCATCTTGCGCTCCGGGTACGGCGTGGAGCGGTAGGTGTTCTTGCCACCTTCCTTCTTGGGCAGGTCGCCGTACTGGCCGTAAAGGCCCGGCTGTATCGCTTCGGCGAACGCTTCGAAGCCCTGGATGCCATCCAGCTCGAAACCGCGGAAAAGAATGCCGGCGTGCTCGGCCAGCTTCTGCTCGATCAACGGCCGGTTCTGCTGGATCCACTCGATGACATCCAGATGGGGCTCGCCCGGCTCCAGCATCAACGGGAATCGCTGCGGCGCCGCCACCAGCGATTCACGCACCCGTGCCGGGCGGGCCTTGGCCAGCGGTGTCACGGAGCGTTTGAGAAACTTGCCCAGTTTATCGGCCTTGGGCCCCGGGACGGTGGCAGGCGTGACGGCTGCCGCCAAGTTGTCGACTGGCATGCTGATAGCTCCCAATTGAATGTCCTGATCAGCGACGATCTGTTCCAACAGGGCCGTCCAGGCCTGGATCAGGTACTGGATGCGCTCGTGTCCGAACAAGGTTGTGGCGAATTGCCAATTACCGCGCAATTGCCCTTCTTCTTCGTCAACGAACAGCGCCATGTCGAATTTAGAATGGGTCTCAAGCGCCGGCAGGAACTCCACGCTCAGCCCCGCCATGGAACGGGTGCGCACTGGCACGTTATTCATCACGAACAACACCTGGAGCAAGGGGTTCATGCCTTTGTGACGGGGGACCCCGGACACGTCGACGATCTGGTCGAACGGCACGTCCTGATGCTCCAGGGCGCCAAGCAGGTCGTCCTGGGTCTGCCCCAGGAACCGTGCGAACGTGGCGTCGGCGTCAAGGCGAGAACGTAGCGGCAACACGTTGACGAAGAAGCCGATCAGGCGCTCCAGCTCGGGTCGCTCACGACCGGCCACGTCCACCCCGATCACCACGTCCTGTGCCCCGCAGACGCGATGCAGCAGTACCTGGAAGGAAGCCAGCAACGTGCTGTACAGCGTGACGCCCGCCGCGCCGGACAATCGGCGCAAGGCCTCGCTCAAGGTTGTGGACAGCTGGAATTGCAGTGCATCGCCGTCATAGGACGCGGCCTGGCCACGCGGGCTGTCCAGCGGCAGGCTCAAACGCCCCTCGTAGCCACTGAGCCGCTGTTTCCAGTACTCGGCCTGGCGCGCCAATACGCCTTGTGCTTCCAGCGCCTGCTGCCACAACGCAAAGTCCTGGTACTGGACCTCCAGGGGCGGCAGCGGCATCGGTTCGCCCTTGAGGGACGCCTCGTAGGCTTGCACCAGTTCGTTGATCAACAGGCCCATGGACCAGCCATCGGAGATGATGTGATGCATGGCGAACAGCAACACATGCTCGGTCGCTCCCAAGTGCAGGATTTGCCCGCGCAGCAGCGGTGCCTGCTCCAGGTCGATCGGCATGCGCGCGTTTTCCAATGTCGCCTGGGCCACCCGCTCGCGCTGGGCGCTGGGGGAAAGGCCGGACAGGTCGATCAGCGGGAAGTCCAGTCGGACCCCATCGGCAATCAACGCAACCGGATCGCCTTCGTCGTCCTGGGTGTACGCGGTGCGTAGCACATCGTGGCGACGGACCACTTCGGCGAAGCTGTCCAACAGACGCGCCACCGACAATTCGCCGCACAGGCGCAACGCCATGGGCATGCCGTACGCCGAGGTGCCGCCGGACAACTGCTCGGCGATCCACAGCCGTCGCTGCACCAACGACAGCGGTGCCGAACGCCGCGGACCATGGGCCACGAGCCGGACCCCGCTGGAGTCCCCGGCCCGCACCGGCCCCTCTCCGGCGCCGGCCATCAGGGCCGCCAGCGCCTTGAGCCGCGGATGGTCGAACAGATCACGCAGGCTCAGCGGATAGCCGGTCAGTTTGCGCAGGCGGGAAACCGCCTGGGTCGCCAGCAGCGAGTGACCGCCGCGCTCGAAGAAATGATCGTGGCGCCCGACCTGCTCCACCTCCAGCACCTCTTGCCAGACAGCGGCAATCTGTTGCTCCAGCTCACCCTCGGGCATCACGAAGCCAGGCTGCGACAAGCTGGCATCGAATCGCGGCAAGGCCTTGCGGTCCAGCTTGCCGTTAGGGCTCACCGGCATGCGCTCCAGCAGAACCCAGTGCTGCGGAACCATGTAGTCGGGCAGGTGCTGGCTCAAGTGGACTTTCAATGCCCGCTCCAACGCCTGGCCGATGTCGCCGTCGCCACACAACAGCGCAGGCGACTGCGGCACCACATAGCCCACAAGCAGCGTGCCGTCCTGGGCGATGACCACGCTTTCACGGACCTCGTCATGCTCGGTCAGGCGCGCTTCGATTTCCCCCAGCTCGATGCGCAAGCCACGGATTTTCACTTGATGGTCCATGCGCCCGGCGTACTCGATGACGCCATCGGCGCGATAGCGCGCCAGGTCGCCGGTCCGGTACAACCGCGCACCATCGCCGAACGGGCTGGTGACGAATCGCTCGGCCGTCAGTGACGGGCGACGATGGTAGCCGCGCGCCAGGCCTTCACCGCCCAGGTACAACTCGCCCGTCACGCCCACGGGCAATGGCGCCAGGTCGTGGTCGAGGATAAACGTGCCCAGGTTGGCGATCGGCTGACCGATCGGCACCGCGTCCCGGCCTTCATCGACGCAGGTCCAATGGGTCACGTCGATGGCGGCTTCGGTGGGGCCGTACAGGTTATACAGGTCGGCAGCCGGCAGTTTGGCGAACACCTGCAGTTGAGCATCCACCGGCAGCGCTTCGCCGCTGCAGATAATCCGTTTCAGGCTCCGGCAACGATCCACCGCCGGATCCTGCATGAACACCTGCAACATCGACGGCACGAAGTGCAAGGTCGTGATCTGCTGCGTGGTGATCAGCTCGATCAACTGCTGCGGATCGCGATGAGCCCCTGGAGGCGCCATCACCAACGTGGCGCCGGTCAGCAATGGCCAGAAGAACTCCCAGACCGATACGTCGAAGCTGAAGGGGGTCTTTTGCAGCACGCGGTCGCCTGCGTCCAGCCGGTAGGCGTCCTGCATCCAGCACAACCGGTTGACCAGGGCCGAATGGCGGTTGCCGGCGCCCTTGGGCTTGCCGGTGGAACCGGAGGTGTAGATCACGTAGGCCAGGTTTTCGCCCTGCAGCGCGACCCCGGGATTGGCGCCGCTGCACCCGGCCAGCCAGTCGTCCGGCTGATCCAGCACCAGGCTGTGCAAGCCGGTCGGCACTGGCAGTTGGTCAAGCAGATGACGCTGGGTGAGCAGCAATCCGATGCCGCTGTCTTCGAACATGTAGGCCAGGCGATCCTGAGGGTATTCCGGGTCCAGCGGCACGTAGGCACCACCGGCCTTGAGAATCGCCAACAGGCCAACCACCATTTCCACCGACCGCTCCACGGCGATGCCCACCAGTACATCCGGGCCGACGCCCTGCGCCATCAACCGATGGGCCAGGCGGTTGGCCTGGGCATTGAGTTCGGCATAACTGAACCGTTGCCGGCCGAAGACCAGCGCGCAGGCGTGGGGGGTTTTCTCCACCTGTTCTTCGATCAGACGATGCACGCTGCGGTCGAGCGGGTACGCAGTGGTGGTATCGTTCCAGGCCTGCTGAACCGCCCGTTGTCCGGCATCGAGCAATGACAATTGCCCCACCCTGCGCTCGCCGCCGAGAACGATCTGCTCCAACAGGTGCACCAGGTGCTGGCCGATGCGGACAACGTCCCCTGGCGCGAAGCTGGCGCGGTGGTAACTCAAGAGCAGCGACAGCGTTTCACCCAGGTTCACCGCCAGGGTCAGCGGGTAGTTGGTTTGTTCATGGTTAGCCACCTCGCCGAAACGCAACGTGGCCGGAGCGCCCTCTTGCAGCGCCTGGGACACCGGGTAATTCTCGAATACCAGCAAGGTGTCGAACAGTGCCGCACCGCCCTGTCCGGCCCAGCGCTGGATATCGAACAGCGGCGTGTGCTCATGTTCGCGCAGGCTCAGGTTTCGTCCCTGGACCTCCCGCAACCATTGGCCGACGCTGTGCTCCGCCCGTGGGCTGCCGATCACCGGCAAGGTGTTGATGAACAGGCCGATCTGTTGCTCAACGCCGGCAATGGACGCGGGCCGGCCGGCCACCGTGGCACCGAAAGCCACCACCGATTGCCCGGTGCAGCGTTGCAGCAACAACTGCCAGGCCGCTTGCACCAGGGTATTGACCGTCACCTTCTGCTCTCGGGCAAAAGCGTGCAACCGCGCCGTGGCGTGCTCGTCGAGCGATTGTTCGTACTCGCCATGGCCGGCGCCTGCCTCACTGCGCGAATCCCGGGCAAAGGCCCCCGCCAGGTGCGTCGGTTCGTCCAGCTCGGCCAGTTGCGTGCGCCAGAACTGCTCGCTGGCCAGCGGATCCTGGAGCGACAGCCACTCGATGTAGTCCCGGTAGCGTCCAGCCGGCCGCGCCGGTGCCTGGCCGCTGTAGCGTTGCAGCACTTCACCGAGCAACTGCGAATGGCTCCAGCCGTCCATGAGGATGTGATGGCTGGTGTAGATCAGGTGATAACGGTCCTCTGCCACACGCACCACCACCAAGCGCAGCAACGGCGCCGTGTCCAGCGAGAAACCTTGCTGGCGCTGGTCCAGGGCCAGCGAGTCCAGTTCCAGGGACTGGCTGGGGTTGGCGTGCCAGTCATGGAACAGGAACGGGACGTCCACTCGCTTGTGCACCACCTGCAAGGCCCGCTTGAAGTCGCCCTCCCAGGTAAAACAGCTGCGCAGCACTTCATGGGCGTCCATGACGGCCTGCCAGGCCTGGCGGAAGCGCTCGACCTCCAGTCCCTCGACGTCCACCCGCAGTTGATTGATGTAGTGACCCGCCTCTTGTTCATAGAGGGTGTGGAACAGCATGCCCTGCTGCATGGGCGACAACGGATAGAGGTCTTCGACCTGCCGAGGTGCCAGGGCCAGGCCGTCCAGTTGGGCCTGGGTCAAACCGGCCAGCGGCACGTCCGACGGTGTGAACCCCTGGTGCTGCGCCTGGCAGCAATGCTCGATCAACGCCTGCAACTCGTGGCCGTAATCCGAGGCCAGGGCCTGGACGGTCGCCTCGTCGAACATCTGCGCACTGAACGTCCAGTCGATGCTCAGTTCGCCCGCGTAGACGCTGCCGTTGAGCGTCAGCCAGTTGTCCAGCGGCGCCAGGGGACTTTGTGCCCGGCCCGACGATTCACTGGCCGGGACGAACAGCCCGTCGGTGTCATCGGCGAACCCGTTGTCGAACTGGCCCAGATAGTTGAAGGTGATGCGCGGCACGGGCAGTGCCGCCAGGGTGCGACGGGTCTGCTCATCGCCCAGATAGCGCAGCACGCCGAATCCGAGCCCCTTGTCGGGGATCGCTCGCAATTGTTCCTTGATGGCCTTGATCGAATCCGCTGCGCTGGCCGCCGGGGTCAGGCGCACCGGGAACAGGCTGGTGAACCAGCCCACGCTGCGGCTCAGGTCCAGGTCGTCGAACAGCGCCTCGCGGCCATGCCCCTCCAATTGAATCAGCGTCGAGGCTTCGGCGGTCCAGCGGCCGATGACTCGGGCCAGGGCCGTTAGCAGCAAATCGTTGACCTGGGTGCGATAAGCCGCCGGCGCTTGCTGCAAGAGGCGTTGGGTCTGGTGCTTGTCCAGACGCGTCTGGACTTGCGCGGCATGGCATCTGAGCATTGCCCCCTGAGGGCGGTCACACGGCAGGTCAGGGCGAGCGCCCTCCAACTGATCTTGCCAATAAGCCAGCTGAGCCTGTAGCGCTGCACTGCCGGCATGGGTTTGCAACCGTTGCGCCCAGGCCTGGGTGGAACTGGTCTTGGTGGGCAGCGTCGGCGTCTGTCCGGCTTGCAGTTGGGCATACGCCTGTTGCAGGTCTTCCAGCAGAACGCGCCAGGAGACGCCGTCCACTACCAAGTGATGGATCACCAGCAACAGCCGCTGGCTGCCATCGGCCAGGTTCGCCAATACGCCGCGCAACAAGGTGCCGCCGTCCAGAGCAAGACTGCGCTGGGCCTGTTCGGCCAATGGCTCGAAAGCCAAGGCATCGGCCACTTCGGCGGTCCACAACAGAGGCGATCGTTGCCAGACCGTGTGCTGCTCGGCGAGCGTGCGATGGCGAGCGATCCAGCCGTCACCCTCATGGATGAACGCGAGCCGCAAGGCATCGTGATGAGCCACCAACGCTTGCAACGCCTGCTCCAGATGCCCGGCGTCCACCGGTCGCCGGCCCTTGAGCAGCAGCGACTGGTTCCAGTGATGAGGCTCGGCCATGTTCTGTTCGAAGAACAACTGTTGGAACGGCAGCAGCACCGTATCGCCCGTCACCGGGCCCTGGTCGATGCCCGGACCGCTGTCGCCCCTGCCCGCCACACCCGCCAGGCCCTGGATGGTCTGGTGGACGAACAGGTCCTTGGGACTGAAATGAATCCCGGCCTGGCGGGCCCGGCTGACCACCTGAATGGAGATGATCGAATCGCCCCCCAGCTCGAAGAAGTTGTCCTGGATACCCACCTGGTCGCGCCCCAGCACGCTTTGCCAGATGTCGGCCAGCGCCTGTTCGATGGCTGTGCGCGGTGCGATGTAGGCTTTGGGGCTGGCGCTGGTATCGGCTTTGGGCAGCGCCTTGCGCTCCAGTTTGCCGTTGGGGCTGACAGGCATCTTTTCCAGCCATAGCCAGTGCTGCGGCACCATGTAGTCGGGCAAGGCACGGCTCAAGTGATCCTTGAGGCGCTCTTGCAATGCCTGGCGAACGGCGTCATCGGCGGCCAGCAGCTCGACGCGGGCCGGCACCACGTAGGCCACCAGCAGGGCACCGTCCTGAGCGATGACGACCGTTTCGCGCACGTCTTCGTGCTCGGCCAGGCGCGCCTCGATTTCGCCCAGTTCGATGCGCAGGCCACGGATCTTCACCTGATGATCCATCCGTCCGGCGTATTCGATCACACCATCGGCGCGGTACCGTGCCAGGTCACCGGTGCGATACAGCCGCTGCCCCTGGCCGAAAGGCCCGGTGACGAAGCGCTCGGCCGTCAGCGCGGCGCGGCGATGGTAACCACGGGCCAGGCCCTCGCCCGCCAGGTACAACTCGCCTATTACGCCCACCGGCACCGGGGCCAGTTCATCGTCCAGGATGTAGGTGCCCAGATTGGCAATGGGTTGGCCGATGGGCACGCTGTCACGACCTTCCTCGACGCACGTCCAGTGGGTCACGTCGATGGCCGCCTCGGTCGGGCCATAGAGGTTGTACAGGCCGGCGCCCGGCAGCTTGGCGAACACCTGCTGCTGCGCATCCACCGGCAGGGCTTCACCGCTGCAAACGATGCGCTTGAGGCTGGTGCAATCGGTCACGTGAGGATCTTGCACGAAAGCCTGCAACATCGACGGGACGAAGTGCAGCGTGGTGATGCGGTGTGCGGTGATCAGCTCGATCAGTTGAGTCGGGTCGCGATGAGCACCCGGCGCGGCCACCACCAGGGTGGAGCCGGTCATCAGCGGCCAGAAGAACTCCCACACCGACACATCGAAACTGAACGGCGTTTTTTGCAGCACGTTGTCCGTGGCGTCGAGCCCATAGGCCTGCTGCATCCAGCACAGCCGGTTGACCAGCGCCGAATGGCGGTTACCCGCGCCCTTGGGTTTGCCGGTGGAGCCGGAGGTGTAAATCACATACGCCAGGTTCTCGCCGTGGACGTCGACCTGTGGATCGCTGTCGCGACCGGCATACAGACCATCGTCAGGTTGATCCAGCAGCAGGCTGTGCATCCCTGTCGGGATCGGCAGCGAATCCAGCACGTGTTGTTGCGTCAGCAGCAGGCCGATGCCACTGTCCTCGAACATGTAGGCCAGGCGTTCCCGCGGGTATTCCGGGTCCAGCGGGACGTAGGCACCGCCGGCCTTGAGGATCGCCAACAGCCCCAGCACCATCTCCACGGAGCGCTCCACGGCGATGCCCACCAGCACGTCCGGGCCGACGCCTTGATCGATCAACCGGTGAGCCAGTCGGTTGGCTCGGGCGTTGAGTTCGCCGTAGGACAGACGTTGCTCGCCGAAGACCAGCGCCGGGGCATCCGGATTGCTGCGCACCTGCTCTTCGATCAGCCCCTGCACCGTGCGCTCGAGAGGATAGCGAACCGTCGTCGCGTTCCAGTCGACGAGCATCCGCCGACGCTCTCCAGCCTCCAGCATGGTCCATTGCGCCACGGGGCGATGCAGGTCCTGCACCAGACTCTGCAACAAGTTGAGCCAATGCTGACCCATGCGTTCGATGGTGGCCGGTTCGAACAGATCCGTGGCGTAGGTCAGGGCCGCGTGCAAGCCTTGCGGGCTGTCGACGGTGTCCAGGCTCAGATCGAACTGCGCGGTGCGTTGCGCCCAGCCAAGGGGTTCGACCGTCAGGCCCGGCAATGCTTCGCAGAACGCGGCGACGTTTTCGGCGCGATGATTGAACATGGCCTGGAACAGTGGGCTGTGGCTCAAGTTACGCTGCGGCTGCAAGGCATCGACCAGTTGCTCGAACGGCAGGTCCTGATGCACCTGCGCCGCCATGGCCGTCTGCTTGAGCTGTTGCAGCAGGTCGGCACCTGTCAGATCGCCGTGGAATTGGCCTCGCAGCACCTGGGTATTGACGAAGAATCCGATCAAGCGCTCGGTTTCCAGCCGCTGGCGGTTGGCGATCGGCACCCCGACGCGGATGTCGGACTGCCCGCTGTAGCGATGCAACAAGGCCTGGAAGCTACCGAGCAGGAGCACGAACAACGTGACGTTTTCACGCCGGGCCAGTGCCTTGAGGGCATCGCTCAACGAAGGATCGATCACAATGGGCAAACGCGCCCCCCGCTGGCTTTGCTGCGCAGGACGCGGATGGTCCGTAGGCAACTCCAGCAACGGCTGTTCGCCGCCCAACTGCCCGGTCCAGTAGGCCAGTTGGCGATCCCGCTCGCCGGCGTCCATCCATTGCCGCTGCCAGACCGCATAATCGGCGTACTGCACCGCCAACGCAGGCAGCTGTGCGGGCCGCGCCTGAACGAATGCCGAATACAGGCTCATCAGGTCATCGATCATCACCTGCAACGACCAGGCGTCGGCGACGATGTGATGCACGGTCAGCACCAGGATGTACTCCCGGTCGTCCAGCGCCAGCAACGCCACACGCAGCAACGCGTCGTTCAAGAGATCGAACGGACCTTGTGTCTGGTGTTCGAGGAACGCCTGGATCGCGGCTTCGTCTTGTTCGTCCAAGCGCTGCTCGACGAAACTGACCTGGCCCTGCGGGCGAATCACCTGACAGGTGCGCCCATCGTCTTCGATGAATGCCGTGCGCAAGCTTTCGTGACGCTCCACCAGCGCTTCGAAGCTGCGACGCAGGGCGAGTTTATCCAGGGCACCGCGCAGGCGCAGGGCCGTCGGAATATTGTAGGCGGCGCTGTCCGGGTCCATTTTCCACAGGAACCACTGGCGCTCCTGGGCAAACGACAGCGGCAGCGGCTTGTCTCGCGGCACTGGCACCATTGCCGGCGCGTGTTCGCCCCGGTCGACATCGAGGGCGCCGACAAAATCCTGCAATGTGCTGTGTTCGAACAGGCTGCGCAGCGGCACCTCGATCCCCAGTGCCCGGCGGACCCGCGACACCACTTGGGTGACCAACAGTGAGTGGCCGCCCAGGTCGAAGAAGTTATCTTCCAGCCCTACCCGTTCGAGCTTGAGCACTTCTTGCCAGATCGCCGCCACCTCTTGCTCACGGGGGCTGCGGGGCGCCACGTAGGCACGTTGCACATCGCGGGCATCCGGGGCGGGCAAGGCCTTGCGGTCGATTTTGCCATTGGGCGTCAGCGGCAGTTGCGCCAGGAACAGCAGGTGCGCCGGGACCATGTACTCGGGCAACTGCGCCTTGAGCGCAGCCTTGAGTGCAGTGCGCGCGGCAGCCTCGTCTTCCGGGTTCGGTCCCGGATTGACGGCAGGCACCACGTAACCCACCAGTTGCGCGCCGGTCGGGCCTTCATGGGCGATCACCACGGTTTCACGCACGCTGTCCTGGGCCAACAGCGCCGCTTCGATCTCACCTAGCTCGATGCGCAGGCCACGGATCTTGACCTGATGATCCAGGCGCCCGAGATACTCGACCACGCCTTCGGCCCGATAGCGGGTCAGGTCGCCGGTGCGGTACAGCCGCTCGCCACGGGTGGAAAACGGGTCCGGGACAAACCGTTCGGCGGTCAAGGCCGGACGCTGGAAGTAACCGCGGGCCAGGCCGTCACCACCGATGAGCAATTCACCCGGCGCGCCGGGCGGGTTGAGAGTCAGGTCGCTGCCGACGATGTACAGCGCTGTGTTGTCCAGGGGTTTACCCAGGAACGGACGGCTGTTTTCGGGGCTCAACGGATGCACCGCCGACCAGATGGTGGTCTCGGTCGGGCCATAGAGGTTCCAGACCTTGGGCGACAGCGCCAGCAGCCGTTGCGCCAGTTCCTGGGGCAACGCTTCGCCGCCACAGAGGAAGGTACGCCCGGCCAGCAGCGGCGACTGTTCATGATCCAGCAGCATGCGCCAGCTCGAAGGCGTGGCTTGCAATACGGTGACATCGTGTCGTGCGATCAACTCCAGTACCGCTTGCGGATCCTGGTGCACGTTCTGGCCGGTCAGCACCACGCTGGCGCCGGCGCACAGCGGGCCATAGATCTCCAGGCCAAAGATGTCGAAGGAGAAGGTGGTCAGCGACAGCATGCGGTCGTCGGCCGTCAGGCCGGGTTGGGCAATCATGCTGGTGACGAAGTTGCTCAATGCCCCGTGGCGCACCATCACGCCCTTGGGTTTGCCGGTGGAACCGGAGGTGTAGATCACATAGGCCAGATGCTCGCCGGTGAGCGGCACCCTCGGGCACGTGTCGCAGGCATCCTGTAGCGCGGCGTCGGGTTGGTCCAGCAACAGGGCCGGGAGGGTCGCTGGAATAGGTAACACCGCCTGCAAGCGGGCCTGGGTCAACAGCAACCGGATGCCGCTGTCCTGAATCATGTAGGCCAGGCGATCCTCGGGATACGCCGGGTCCAACGGCACGTAGGCACCGCCGGCCTTGAGGATCGCCAGCAGCCCGACGATCATCTCGACGCTGCGCTCTACCGCGATGCCCACTGGCTGGCCGGGCGTCACGCCCAGGGCGATCAAGCGATGGGCGAGTTGGTTGGCGCGCCTGTCCAGTTGCCTGTAGGTCTGGACCTGTCCATCGATTGTCAGTGCCAAAGCATCCGGGGTCTGGCGGGCCCGCTCGGCGATGCGTTGGTGCACGCACTCAAGCTCAACGCCGTGGTCCACCGTCCGACGCCAATCCTGCTGCGTCTGGCGCTGCTGGTCGCTGTCCAGCAGCGCCAGTTCACCAATCCGCTGCTGCGGCGCCTCGACAATGCCTTGCAGCAGTTGCAGCCAGTGCCGGGCCAGTCGTTCGATGGTCTGTGGTTCGAAGAGGTCGGTGGCGTAGGTCAGTTCCGCGGCAATACCCTGCTCGGTTTCATACGTGCCCAACGTCAGGTCGAACTGGGCGGTGCGCCCTTCCCACACCAGGTCCTCGATGCCCAGTTGCGGCAGTTGCACTTGCCGGTCCTGGACGTCGCGGGCGGTCTGGTGGTTGAACATCACCTGGAAGATCGGACTGTGGCTGAGGCTGCGCTCCGGTTGCAGCGCCTCGATCAACTGCTCGAAGGGCAAGTCCTGATGGGCCTGGGCGGCCAGGGCCGCTTGCTTGACCTGATCGAGCAAGCGATCAAAAGGCAGTTGCCCGTCGACATGCGCGTTGAGCACCTGGGTGTTGACGAAAAAGCCAATCAGGCCCTCGGTCTCGACCCGGTTACGGTTGGCCACCGGCACGCCGACGCGGATCTGCGGCTGGCCGCTGTAGCGGTGCAGCAAGGCCTGGAACGACGCCAGCAGCACCATGAACAGGCTGGCCCCTTCGCGTTGGGCCAGTTGTTTGAGCGCTGCGACCAATGGTGGCGGCAGGTCCAGGTCCAGCCGTGCGCCACGGAAGCTCTGCACAGGCGGGCGCGGATGATCCAGGGGCAGCTCCAGCACCGGCTGTTCATCGCCCAGCGTCTCGACCCAGTAGGCCAACTGCCGCTCACGCTCGCCGGCCTCCAGCCAATGACGTTGCCAGATGGCATAGTCGGCGTACTGCACGGGTAATTCCGGTAACGACAGCGGCGTGCCGACAGTCTCGGCGCCATAGTGACGGACCAGCTCATCGACCAGCACCTGCATCGACCAGCCATCGGAAATGATGTGGTGCTGGATCAGCACCAGCACATGGTCGTCCTCGGCGACTTTCAACAGGGAAACCCGCAGCAACGGCCCTTGGCGCAGGTCGAACGGGCGTGCGGTTTCAGCCTCGACGAAGGCCTTGATGCTGTCGTCCTGACTGGCCGGGGAATTCGCGGGCAAGGATTCGAGGCGGATGCGCAGCGGCATCTGCCGGTGGATAACCTGCACGGTCTGCTCGTCACGCTCGATGAACGTGGTGCGCAGGCTCTCGTGGCGTTCGACCAGCGCATTGAAGCTGCGCTCCAGGGCCGGCACGTCCAGCCGGCCTTTGAGGCGCAGGGCGCTGGGAATGTGATAAGCCGAGCTGAGGGGATCCATCTGCCACAGGAACCATTGGCGTTCCTGAGCGTAGGACAGCGGGATAGCCTCGAACCCGGAACGCACCTCGGGGATCGGCAGGTTGGCCGGCGAGACGCCCTCTTCGAGCATCTTTTCCAGGTACAGCCTGCGTTTGTCCAGCGGCAGAGTGATAAAGCGCTTGGCAATCCTCAAAGCAACACTCTTGTCCATCAGACTTCCTCCATTTCATCAAGCAGGGCTTCCAGCTTGTTCAGTTTCTGTTCATTGATTGGCCCGCCGCCGGTGTCGAGTTGCGCGACGAAATCCTTCAGGACGGGGTGCTGGAAAATCAGTTGCGGGGTCAGGGTCAGCCCCAGTTCGAGGGCCATGCGCGAGACGGCGTTGACCGCCAGCAGCGAATGACCGCCCAGCTCGAAGAAATGATCGTTCAGGCCGACGCGCGCCACAGTGAGCACCTGGGCCCAGATCGCCGCGACCTGTTGTTCCCGTTCACTGGCCGGGGCCACATAACCGGCCTGGGACAGGCCGCTCTCCACGGCGGGCAAGGCCTTGCGGTCGAGCTTGCCGTTGGGGGTCAACGGCAATCGTTCGAGGAACAACAGATGAGCCGGCACCATGTAGTCAGGCAGATGCGTCTTGAGCCCGGCCTTGAGTTCATCTCGCAGGGCCCGTTGTGCTTGGGCGTCGTCCCGGTTCAACGACGGGGCAACCACGTAGGCCACCAGTTGTTGACCGCCCCCGGCGTCCTGGGCCAGGACCGCGACTTCGCTCACGGCCGGTTGGGCCAGCAGCCGCGCTTCGATTTCCCCCAGCTCGATACGGAAGCCGCGGATCTTCACCTGATGGTCGATGCGCCCCTGGTATTCGAGTGCGCCATCGGCGCGGTAGCGGCACACATCGGCGGTGCGATACATCCGCTCGCCAGTGCTGGAGAACGGATTGGGCACGTACTTCTCGGCGGTCATCGCCGCCCGCCCGAGGTAGCCACGGGTAATGCCCGCACCGCTCAGGTACAACTCTGCCGATACGCCCTGGGGCACCGGTTGCAGATCGGCGCCGAGCAGGAAACTGGCGGTGTGCTTGAGCGGCCGGCCGATGTTCGCGGTGCCACCGGCGGTGCGCCGGGTCCAGGTGGAATAGGTGGTGTCCTCCGAGGGGCCATACAGGTCGTAGACATGTTCGACGCCTCCCCCCACTGGGAGTGAGCCTGCCCCCTGTGGGAGTTGTGAATACAGACTGTCCACGAGGCTCTGCTTCAAGGGCTCGCCGGCCAGGTTGATGATGCGCACGCTGGCCGGGATTTCGCCGCCGCGCTGCAACGCGGCGATGGCCGACGGTACGGTGTTGACCAACCGCACCTGATCCCGCGCCGGCAGGTGCGGCAGCTCCAGGGCGTTGCGGGCGATGATCAGCGAACCGCCATTGGCCAGGGTCACGAACAGCTCCCACACCGACAGATCGAAGCACACCGAGGTCGAAGCCAGCACCCCCTGGATGTCGTCACGGCTGTAGACCGAACGGGACCAGTCGATCAGCGCCAGCACGTTGCGATGGGCAATCGCCACGCCCTTGGGCTTGCCGGTGGAACCGGAGGTGTAGATCACATAGGCGAGGTTGTCCGGGCTGACCGTGGTACGTGGCGCGCTCAGTGGATACGGCGTCAGGTCGAGCCGATCGAGCATCAGCACCGTCGTGTCGGCCGGCACGTTCAAGGTCATCGCCACGGCCTGCTCGGTCAGCAGCACACGAGCACGGCTGTCGTCGAGCATGTAGGCCACGCGTTCGGCCGGGTAATCCGGGTCCAACGGCACGTAGGCGCCGCCAGCCTTGAGCACTGCCAGCAAGGCGACCAGCAGGTGTTCGGAGCGCGGCATCGCCACCCCTACCCGCACCTCCGGACCCACGCCCAGTTCGATGAGTCGGTGGGCCAGGCGATTGGCGCGGCCGTCCAGTTCGCTGTAGCTCATGCGGGTGCTGGCGAAGGTCACGGCCAAGGCATCCGGCGTGGCTTCGGCCTGGCGAGCGATCACCTCGTGCACGCACAGGGTTTGCTCGAACGGTGCGTCGACCGGATTCCAGTCGTGGGTCAGGCGCTGATGCTCATCGAACCCGAGCATCGACAACTGCCCCAGACAACGCTCGCCCTGGCCGGTCATCTGCCCCAGGAGTTGAGTCAGATGCGCCGCCAGCCGCGCCACGGTGTCGGGCTGGAAATGGGCGCGCTGATAGCTCATGTGCACCGACAATTGTCGATCCAGGCTCACCAGCAAGGTCAATGGATAACTGGTCTGCTCCCGAGTGATCGCCGGGCCGAAGCGCAGGCCTTGCGGCGCGCCCTGTTCCAGGGCCTGGGCAATCGGGTAGTTCTCGAACACCAGCAGGCTGTCGAACAGTGCATCGCCGCCCTGCCCGGCCCAGCGTTGGATGTCGAGCAGCGCCGTGTGCTCGAACTCCCGCAGCGCCAGGTTCTGCCCTTGCACCGCTTGCAACCAGCTGTCCAGGGATTGCTCGGCCCGTGGGCTGGCGCTCACCGGCAGCGTGTTGATGAACAGGCCGATTTGCTCTTCGATACCCGGCAGGTCAGCCGGCCGACCGGCCACCGTCGCGCCGAAGGCCACGGTGTCCTTGCAGGTGTAACGCTGCAACAGCAGCAGCCAGGCCGCTTGCACCAGGGTGTTGACGGTGACTTTCGACGTGCGGGCGAACGCCTCCAGGCGCCGGGTCAGCGGCTCATCGAGTACCTGGACATGGTCGCCGTAACCGACGCCACTCCCTTCCGACCGGGGCATGGTGTCGGCCAGCCGCGTCGGTGCCTCCAAGCGTTGCAGCGCAGTTTTCCAGAACGCTTCGCCAGCGGCGCCGTCCTGGCGTTGCAACCAGGCGATGTAGTCCCGATAGCGGCTGCCTTGCACGGCGACACGCTGGCCGCTGTAGCGTTGCAATACTTCGCCGAGCAACTGCGAATTGCTCCAGCCATCCATCAGGATGTGGTGATGGGTGTAGATCAGGTGGTAGCGCTGTTCATCGAGGCGCACGATGGTCAGCCGCAACAGGGCTGGCGAGTCCAGCGTCAATTGCCGACGCTCGGCATCGGCCAGCGCCTGCAAGGTTTCATCGCCCTGCGCAGCGCCCCGCAAGTCATGCAGGCGGTAAGGCAGCTCCAGGTGTTTGCTGACCCTTTGCAGCGGCTCCGGCAGGTCCCCCTGCCAGACAAACTGCGTGCGCAGAATGTCATGAGCGTCCACCGCCGCCTGCCAGGCCTGACGGAAGCGCTCCGGGTCCAGCCCTTCGACGTCCAGGCGCAATTGGTTGATGTAGTCGCCGCCGGCCTCGCCATAGACGCTGTGGAACAGCATCCCCTGCTGCATCGGCGACAGTGGATAAATGTCCTCGACCGCCAGGTATTGCGGAACCAGAGTATCCAACTGCGCCTGGGACAAGCGCGCCAACGGGAAATCCGAGGGCGTTACACCGCCGTGAGCGCTGTCACAGCAATGGGCGATCAGCGCAGTCAGTTCCTGCTGGTAGTCATCCGCCAGGCGTTGGATGGTCGCGACGTCGAACCGCTCGCCGCTGAACGTCCAGCTCAGCGCCAACTCGCCATCGAAGACCTTGCCGTCCAGCGCCAGCGGGCTGCCCAGCGGGCCCTGCAGGTTCAGCTCTTCACCGCCGCTTTCACCGGTGGGCACGAACAGCGCGTCGTCGCGGCCATTGAAGCTGGCGTCGAACTGGCCCAGGTAGTTGAACGTCAGTGACGGTGTCGGCAAGCCCTGCAAGACTCGACGCGTGTCGGCATCACCCAGGTGCGCCAGGGCACCGAAGCCGATGCCTTTGTGGGGAATGGCCCGCAGTTGTTCCTTGATCTGCTTCAGCGAACCATCGAGGTCGGCGACGGGCGTCAGCCGCGCCGGGTACAGGCTGGTGAACCAACCGACGGTGCGAGTCAGGTCGATGTGGGCAAACAGATCTTCCCGGCCATGACCTTCCAGTTGCACCCACACACTGTCGTCGCCGGTCCAACGCACCATCACCCGCGCCAGGGCAGTGAGCAGCAAGTCGTTGACCTGGGTGCGATAGGCCGCCGGGGCGTGTTGCAGCAGCTGTCGGGTCAGGGTCTTGTCCAGTTGGCTGCGCACCACATGCGCATGGCAATGCTGCTGCCCGCCCTCGGGGTTGTCCCAAGGCAACGCAGCCCCGGCGCCGTGCAACTGCTGTTGCCAGAAGGCCAGTTCGGCCTGCAACGAGGCGCTGGCGGCATAGTCCCGCAACGCTTCGGTCCAGCGTTTGAGAGCGCTGGTCCTGGCCGGCAGGTGCAGCGCTGTGCCAGCCTGAAGCTGCCGATAAGCGCTTTGCAGGTCTTCGAACAGGATTCGCCAGGACACACCGTCCACCACCAGATGATGCACGATCAACAGCAGCCGTTGAGTGCCATCGGCGAGGTTCGCCAGTACCGCCCGTAGCAGCGTATCGCCGCTCAGTTGCAGGCTGCGCTGGGCGCGGTTGCCCAGGTCTTCGAGCGCAGCAAGGTCAATCACTTCGGCCTGCCAGACCAACGGCCCGGCGGCCCGTGTGTCCACGTCACGGTAGCGCGCGGTCCAGCCTTCGCCCTGCTCGATGAATTCCAGGCGCAGACTGTCGTGATGGGCGACCAGCGCTTGCAAGGCCTGCTCCAGCACCGAAGCGTCCAGCGCCTGGGTCGGCTTGAGCATCACCGACTGGTTCCAGTGGTGGCGGTCGGGAATCGGTTGGGCGAAGAACCATTGATGAATCGGCAGCAGTGCGGTTTCGCCGGTTGCCGGCTGCTGGTCGATCACTGGCGCCGCCGTGCCGGTCTGCGCCACGGTGGCCAGTGCTTCGAGGGTCTGGTGCTGGAACAGATCCTTCGGCGTGAAGTGAATGCCGGCCTGACGGGCGCGACTGACCACCTGGATCGACACGATGGAATCGCCGCCCAGCTCGAAGAAATTGTCCCGCAGCCCCACCCGCCCGAGCTTGAGCACGTCCTGCCAGATGGACGCCAGTTGCCGTTCCAGCGCGCTGCGTGGCGCCACATAGTCCTGCTGCAATTGGCCGACGTCGGGCTTGGGCAGGTTCTTGCGGTCGAGCTTGCCGTTGGGGGTCAGGGGCAGGCGTTCGAGCACCAGCAGATAAGCCGGGACCATGTGCGCCGGCAAGGTCGCCTGGAGCTGTTCGCGCAGTTGCCCGGCGAACGCCTCAGGCGCGGTGACCGACGCCTCAGCCACCACATAACCCACCAGGCGCTTGCCGCTGCCGGCAACACCTTCCTGGGCCACGACCACCGCTTCGCGCACGCCCTCCAGGGCTTGCAGGCTGGCCTCGACCTCGCCCAGCTCGATGCGGAAACCGCGGATTTTTACCTGGTTGTCAATGCGATCCAGGTAATCGAAGGTGCCGTCGGCCCGTTGGCGCACCAGGTCGCCGGTGCGATACAGCAAACCACCGACACTGAACGGATCGGCGACAAAGCGTTCGGCCGTCAGGCCCGGACGGTTCAGGTAACCCCGGGCCAGGCCCGTGCCACCCAGGTAAAGCTCACCGGCCATGCCTTGGGGCAGCAGGTTCAGGTCCGCGTCCAGCACGTAGGCGCTACGGTCGCCGATGCGGCTGCCGATGGGCGCGTACGCGGCGCCGCAGGTCACGTCGCGGCCGGCTTTCCAGATCAGCGGGGTGACCACGGTTTCGGTCGGGCCATAGCCGTTGATGATGAAGTCCGGGTCGAGGGCGCGCTTGACCCGCTCGAAACCGGCGTTGGGCACCGCGTCGCCGCCAAAGCAATAGACGCGCATCTTGGGTGGGTTACCCTCGCGCTCGGCCTGTTCGGCCAACTGTTGCAGGTACACCGGTGGGAAGGCCGCCACGGTCACGCCGTACTCGCGCATCGCCTGACAGGTCTGTTCCGGGGTCCACAGACTGTCGTCGCGAATCAACAGCGAAGCGCCATGGGTCAGGCTGGTGAGCCAGCGTTCATGGGCGCCGTCGAAGGCGAAGGACATGAAGTGGAACTCGCAGTCGCTGTCACGCATTTCATAGCGTTCGCCGATGGCCTGGCAGTGCATCGCCAGCGGACCATGGGCCACGCTCACGCCCTTGGGGTTACCGGTGGAACCGGAGGTGTAGATCACGTAAGCCAGGTTTTGCGGATCGACCTGAATGGACGGCGCATGCGTCGATTGCTGGCTGAGGTCCAGGCCATCGAGTTCCAGCACCTGGGCGGCGGCGTCCAGCGGCAGTTGCGCCGACACCCGCGAATCGGTCAGCAACAGCGCCAACCCCGAATCCTCGATCAAGTACGCCAGTCGTTCGCGAGGATACTGGGTGTCCAGCGGCACATAGGCACCGCCGGCCTTGAGCACCGCCAGCAGCGCGACGATCACCCCTTCGCTGCGGGGCAAGGCCACGCCAACGCGGATTTCCGGGCCGACGCCTCGGGCGATCAGCGCGTGGGCCAGTTGATTGGCCCGCCGCTCGATCTCGCCATAGCTGAACCGTTGTCCGTCGAAAATCACCGCTGTGCGGTGGGGCTTGAGCGCCGCCCATTCGGCGATTCGTTGATGCACAGCGAGATCGGTCGGGTATGGCTGCGGATGGTTGGCAGCCTGCTGACGAGCCTGTTCTTCGCCGCTGACCAAGGCAATCTGCCCCAGGTTGCGGGTCGCCGATTCAGCGAACGTTTCCAGGAGGTGGGTCAGGTGCCCGCTGATCTCGTCGATGGCCATCGGGCTGAAATGCGCCTGGTCGAAGCGGTAGTGCAGCGCCAATGTCTGACCGAGGGTCACGGCCACGCTCAACGGGTAATGGGTCTGCTCTCGATGAGCGACCTCGCCGAACACCAGCCCTTGCCCGGCGCTGTCCTGCAGGGCCTGGGCAACCGGGTAGTTTTCGAACACCAGGATGTTGTCGAACAGCGCCTCGCCGCCCTGCCCGGCCCAGCGCTGGATGTCCGCCAACGGCGTGTGCTCGAACTCCCGCAGGCTCAGGTTCTGCGCCTGCACCGCTTGCAGCCATTCACCGACCGATTGATCCGGACGCGGCGCAGCGATGACCGGCAAGGTGTTGATGAACAACCCCACTTGCTGCTCGACGCCTGGCACATCCGCCGGACGCCCCGCCACGGTGGCCCCGAAGGCAACGCTGTCGTGGCCGGTGTAGCGTTGCAGCAACAGCAGCCATGCCGCTTGCACCAGCGTGTTGAGGGTGACTTTCTGCTGGCGGGCGAACAGCTCCAGTGCCTGGGTCCGGGTGGCATCCAGGGTCTGGAAATGATCGCCATGACCCTGCTGGCTTTCGCCGGCGGACATCACCCGCGCCAGGCGGGTCGGCTCTTGCAGGGTCGCCAGTTGCGCGCCCCAGAACGCCTCGCTGCGTTGAGGGTCCTGGCGTTGCAGCCAGGCGATGTAGTCGCGGTAGCGCCCGACACTGGCGGCAGGCACGCGACCGTTGTAGCGCTGCAACACTTCGCCCAGCAGTTGGGCGTTGCTCCAGCCGTCCATCAGGATGTGATGGTGGGTGTAGATCAGGTGCCAGCGGTCGGCCTCGGTCCGCACCAGCACCAGGCGCAACAACGGTGCCTGACTCAGATCGAAGCCTTTTGCTCGCTCATCCTCGGCCAGCGCGGCAAGGGCCTGCGGCGGGTCGGCACGGTCACGCCAGTCCAGCACCGTGAAGGGCACTGGCACCTGCTTATGGACCATCTGTAACGGCTGCTGCAAGTCGCCCTGCCAGACGAAGCCGCTGCGCAGGATATCCTGCGCATCGACACACGCCTGCCACGCCGCGCGGAAACGCTCGGCATCCAGGCCTTGCACGTCCACCCGCAGTTGGTTGACGTATTCGCCTGCAGCCTGCTCGTAGAGGGTGTGGAACAGCAGCCCCTGCTGCATGGGCGACAGGGGATACAGGTCGTCGAGTTGGCCGCTGGGTACAGGCAATTCGTCGAGTTGCGCCTGGGGGATGCGCGCCAGCGGGAAATCCGACGGTGTGGCTTGCGGCACGGCCAGGTTGACGCAATGTTCGATCAACGCCGTCAGCTCGACGGCATATTGATCGACCAGTTGCTGCACGGTCGCATTGTCGAACATCTCGCGGCTGAACCCCCAGCTCATCGTCAGCTCGCCGCCATACACCTGCCCTTCCACGGTCAGCCAGTTGGCCAGTGGCGCCGTGGGATCCTGCGCGACGCCACTGCCTTCGCCGGACGGCACGAACAGCGCCGATTCATCGAACTGGCGGTCGAACTGGCCCAGGTAGTTGAAGGTGATACGCGCGGGCGGCAGATCCGTCAGTTCGGCTTGCACCTTAGGCGCGGCCAGATAGCGCAGCACGCCGTATCCCAGGCCTTTGTCCGGGACGTCGCGCAGCTGTTCCTTGATCGCCTTGATCGAGCCGCCGAGCTCGTCGGTGGCGGTCAGCTTCACCGGGTACAGGCTGGTGAACCAACCGACCGTCCGGGTCAGGTCGATGTCATCGAACAGGTCTTCACGGCCATGACCTTCCAATTCCACCCGCGTGCCCGGCTGCCCGCTCCAGCGGCTAATGGTGCGGGCCAGCGTGGTCAGCAACAGGTCGTTGACCTGGGTGCGGTACGCCGCGGGCGCCTGTTGCAGCAATTGCCGGGTCAGACCGGCGTCCAGACGCCATTGGATCTTCGCGCCGTGGGCATTTGCCAGGCTGCCTTGTGGGCGGTCGCATGGCAGGTCCCCAACGCCCTGGTGCTGGGCTTTCCAGTAGGCCAACTGGTCGTTGAAGCGCAGCGCGTCGGCGCTCAGGCGCGCGGTCCAGCGCTGGAACGCGCTGGTCTTGGCCGGCAGCGTAACGCCGCCGCCCGCCGCGAGTTGTTCATAGGCCTGCTGCACATCTTCCAGCAGCACGCGCCACGACACGCCATCCACCACCAGGTGATGAACGACCAGCGCCAGCCGCTGGCTACCATCGGCCAGATTGACCAGCATGGCCCGCACCAGCGGCCCTTCTTCCAGGCAGAGGCTGCGCTGCGCGTCGTCACACAGCGCATTCAACTGCTCGACGGATTGGGCATCGCGCAGCCACAGGCCGGCGCTTTGCAGCAGCGGCCCATGGACTTGCCGCCAACCGTCCGCGTCTTCGACGAAGCGCAGGCGCAGGGCGTCGTGATGATTGATCACGCAGGTCAGCGCCGCGTCGAGCCATTGTTCGTTCAAGGGTTCGCGGGGGCTCAGCAATAACGATTGGTTCCAGTGCTCGCGGGCCTGCATCGGCCGCGAGAAAAACTGCTGCTGGATCGGCCCGAGCAGGGCATCGCCGGTGACCGGCCCCTGGTCCACGGCGCTCTGATGATCGACACTCTGATGATCGACGCTCGCAACCCGCGCCAGGCTGCGCACGGTCTGGTGCTGGAACAGATCCCGTGGGTTGATGTGAATACCCAGCTGTCGCGCACGGCTCACCACTTGGATGGAAATGATCGAATCGCCGCCCAGCTCGAAGAAGTTGTCTTCGAGGCCGACCCGCTCCAGCCCCAGGACGTCCTGCCATATCTCGGCCAGCGCGGTTTGCAGCGCATCCTGTGGCGCGACGAAGGCTTGCTGCGGTGCGGCATCCGGTTGCGGCAAGGCCTTGCGGTCCAGTTTGCCGTTGGCCGTGACCGGCAGCCTGTCCAAGGGCATCAGGTAGGTCGGCACCATGTATTCCGGCAGGCTGCCCAGCAACCAGGCCTTGACGTCCTGTTGCCACTGTTCCGGCGGCTGGGGATTTTCCAGCACCAGGTAACCCACCAGGTGCTTGCCGTCCTGCACCAGCACCACTGCCTCGCGCACCAGCGGGTGCTGCGCCAGCCGGGTTTCGATTTCGCCCAGTTCGATGCGCAGGCCGCGCAACTTGACCTGATGATCGAGGCGGCCAAGGTATTCGATCACGCCGTCGGCGCGCTGGCGCACGCGGTCACCGGTGCGGTACAGGCGCTCGCCGGCCTGGAAGGGGCACGGTACGAAGCGCTCGGCGGTCAGCGCCGAACGTCGGTGATAACCGCGCGCCAGCCCTGCACCGCCCAGGTACAACTCGCCGGACACGCCCCACGGCACGGGTTTCAATTGGGCGTCGAGCACGTGGGTGCGCAGGTTCGCGATCGGCTGCCCGATCGGCACGCTGTCGGCGCCTTCGTCGACACAGGTCCAGTGGGTCACGTCGATGGCCGCTTCGGTCGGACCGTAGAGGTTGTAGAGCCCCGCGTTCGGCAGTTTGGCGAAGACCTGATGCAGGGCATCCAGCGGCAAGGCTTCACCGCTGCAAACGATGCGCTTGAGTCCCGCGCAGGTTTCCACGCCCGGCTCGTGGATGAACGCCTGCAACATCGATGGCACGAAGTGCAGCGTACTGATGCCGTATCGGTTGATGGTCTCGATCAACTGCAACGGGTCGCGGTGCGCTCCCGGCGCGGCTATCACCAGACGCGCACCGGTCATCAGCGGCCAGAAGAACTCCCACACCGACACGTCGAAGCTGAACGGGGTTTTCTGCAACACCGCGTCGCTGCCGTCCAGGCCATAAGCCTGCTGCATCCAGCACAAGCGGTTGACCAACGCCGCGTGGCTGTTGCCCGCGCCCTTGGGCCGGCCGGTGGAGCCGGAGGTGTAGATCACATAGGCCAGGCTCAGCGGATCGACCGCCACCTCGGGCCGGCCCTCGCTGTAGCCATCGAGCCAGCCGGCCGGTTGATCGAGCAGGATCACGGCCACGCCCTCGGTGGGCAGCTCCGTCAATAGCGAGCCCTGGGTCAGCAGCAAGGCGATGCCACTGTCTTCGATCATGTAGGCCAGGCGCTCCCGTGGATACTCCGGGTCCAGCGGCACGTAGGCGCCGCCGGCCTTGTGAATCGCCAGCAGCCCGACCACCATCTCCACCGAGCGCTCGACGCAGATCCCCACCAGACTGTCAGCCCGCACGCCGCGCTCACGCAGCAGATGGGCCAGTTGATTGGCGCGGGCGTCGAGCTGGGCGTAGGTCAGGCTGTGGTCGCCGAACGACACCGCCACCGAGTCCGGAGTGCGCGCCACCTGCGCTTCGATCAGCTGATGCATGCACCGGTCGGTCGGGTAGCGCTGGGCGGTGGCGTTCCAATCGTGCACCAATGCCTGGTGCTCGTCGGCATCGAGCAGCGGCAGTTCGCCGATGCGCTGCAACGGGTCGGCCACCATCGCCTCCAGCAAGCGCAGCCAATGCCGCGCCATGCGTGCGATGGTCGCGGCTTCGAACAAGTCGTTGGCGTACGTCAGCGCGGCGTGCAGCTTGCCGGCCTTCTCGAAGGTGTCCAGGGTCAGGTCGAACTGGGTGGTGCGGCCTTGCCAGTCGATCATGCCCAACTCCAGCCCCGACGCGGTGCTGATCGTGGTGATGTCGGCCACGTGTGGCTGGTGGTTGTACATCACTTGGAACAGCGGCGTATGGCTGAGGCTGCGCTCCAGTTTCAACGCGTCGACCAGACGTTCGAACGGCAGGTCCTGGTGGGCCTGGGCACCGAGGGCAGCCTCTTTGACGGTTCGAAGCAAATCGACAACCCGCGTCTGCCCATCGAGTGGGGTGCGCAGCACTTGGGTATTGACGAAAAAGCCGATCAGGCCTTCGATTTCATCGCGATTGCGGTTGGCGATCGGCACGCCGACGCGGATGTCGCACTGGCCGCTGTAGCGATGCAGCAGCACATTGAACGCACCGAGCAGGAACATGAACAAGGTGACGCCCTGCTGCTGGGCAGCGCTGCGCAGTTGATCGGCCAGGACGCTGTCGATGGCGAATTCATGACGGCTGCCGCGATAGCTCGGCATCACCGGGCGCGAATGATCGGTGGGCAGTTCGAGGACCGGATGCTCGTCGCCCAGTTGCGCCTGCCAGTATTCGAGTTGCCGCGCCTGCTCGCCCGCTTCGAGCCAGCGGCGCTGCCACAGGGCGTAGTCGCCGTACTGGACCGGCAGCGGCGCGAGTCGCGGTGCCTGCCCCGCTTCATGGGCGTCGTAGCAGTGAATGAATTCGTCGATCAGCACGTTCATCGACCAGCCGTCGGAGACGATGTGGTGCAAGGTCAACAGCAACACATGCTCTTGCTCACCGAGCTTGAGCAGCTTGACCCGCAACAGCGGCCCGACCGCCAGATCGAACGGCAGCAGCGACTGCTGCTGAGCCGCCTGGGCCACCGCCCGCTCGCGCTCGTCGGCGGGTAGCGCAGCGAAATCCTCTTGCTCGATCATCAACGGTGCCGTCATGGGCACTTGCAAAAGACTGTCATCGGCCTGGCGCTGGAAGACCGTGCGCAGGGTCTCGTGACGGGCCATCAGGGTGGCGAACGCCTGCTCCAGTGCCGGCAGGTTCAAGGCCCCCTTGAGCCGCACCGCTCCCGGCAGGTTGTAGGCACCGCTGTGGGGGTCCAATTGCCAGAGAAACCACATGCGCTGCTGGGCATAGGACAGGGCCTGGCGATCCTCGGCCTCGACGCCCTGAGGAATCGGGAAGCCGCTGAATTCCACGCCCTCCTTCTCCAGCGCCGCCAGGAACATCCGGCGCTTTTCCAGGGGCAACCCGATAAACCGGCGAGCAAGTTTCAAGGCGTCTTCAGCATTCATTTTCTAGGTATCCGGGATCAGTGGGCACAAGGCACAAAGGCAAGTCGTCCCTTTAAAACGAATGCAGACCGGAAAAATTAGCGTTTGAGAATGAGTGTCAGAAGAGGGATACAACGGGGGTTTTGAAAATGATGCAGATCCTCTATGTGGGAGCGAGCCTGCTCGCGATGGCGTCGGATCAGCAACTAATAGGCAAGCTGACACACCGCCATCGCGAGCAGGCTCGCTCCCACATTAATGCTCTGTATGCCTGATGACCTGCATGCCTGGGCATCAACTCATGCGCTGATCGCCAGGCCATGGCGCCGATGATGCACGCTCAGTTGCTCCTTGATCAGGCGCAGCACCCTGGCCTCATGCTCGTGGATGAAAAAGTGTCCGCCGGCCAGCATATCCACGGAGAAACTGCCCGAGGTTTCCCGGCTCCAGCCGATCAACTGCTCAGTGGTGGCTTTATCAGTGGTGCCGCCCAACACATGCACCGGGCAGTTGAGCCGTGGCCGCACCCTGGGCTGGAAACGGCCGCACATCAGAAAGTCCGCCCGCAGGACCGGGAGGGTCAGGGCCATCAGCTCTTCATTGGCCAGCACTTCCTCGCTCGTGCCGTTGAGGGTACGCAACTGGTCGATCAGTTCGGCATCGGTCTTCGGCTCGGCAAAGCCACGGTCGTAATCGGCCCGCATCGTCGGCGCAGCGGTGCCCGAGGCGAACAGCGCCACCGGCTCAGGGCAGCCGAGCTCGCGCAAGGCATGGGCGATTTCACACGCCAGCAACGCGCCCAGACTGTGACCGAACAGGGCATAAGGGGCCTGGAGCGACGGGCGCAGCTCCCGTGCCAGTTGCAGCGCCAACGGGCCCATGTCGGTGCGCAACGGCTCGGCGAAACGCGCCCCGCGTCCCGGCAGCTCGACCGGTTGCACGCGCAGCCATTCGGGCAACTTGCGCCGCCAGCGGTTGTAAACCATCGCGCTGGCGCCGGAATAAGGCAGGCACAGCAGGGTCAGTGGGGTCACAGCAGTTTTCTCCGAACGGTGGTGTATGAAAGATAACGAAGTGGCAATACGTTGAATTAGTCGCAGGTGCCGTCGACGCGCCATCTTATATCGACTGCTCCTATACTGGCGGCACCTCGTCCTGCCCACTCCAAAGGAGCCCGTCATGAGCTGGTCCGCCAAACAATATGTCACCTTTGAACAGGAACGCACCCGCCCGGCCCGGGACCTGCTGGCTGCCATCCCTGCGATGCAGGCGCGCTCGGTGATCGACCTGGGCTGCGGCCCCGGCAATTCAACCGAACTGTTGGTGCAACATTTCACCGACGCCACGGTGCGCGGCCTGGACAGCTCCGCTGACATGGTCGAGGCCGCCCGCCGACGCTTGCCCGCCGTTGCGTTCGACACCGCCGATATCGGCCAATGGGACGAAGCCGGCCCGTTCGACGTGATCTTTGCCAACGCCGTGCTGCAATGGCTGCCCGATCACGCCACGCTGTTGCCGTCACTGGTGAGCAAGCTGGCGTCGGGCGGCAGCCTGGCGATCCAGATGCCCGACACCCTCCACCAACCCTCCCATCGCCTGATGCGGGACATCGCCGCCAGCGGCCCCTGGGCCAGCCAGTTGACCCGTGCGGCGGATTCGCGCACGGAAGTGGAGGACGCCAGCACGTACTACTCAATCCTCAAGCCCCACTGCGCCCGCGTCGACGTATGGCGCACCACCTACCACCATCCGTTGGCCGATGGCGCGGCGGGCGTGGTGGAATGGTTCAAGGGCAGTGGCTTGCGACCGTTCCTCGACCCATTGGATGAGGCGCAGCGTGAGCAGTATCTGGAGCAGTACCTCAAGGCAATCGAACAGGCGTACCCGGCGCTGGACGATGGTTCGGTGCTGTTGCCGTTTCCACGGGTATTCATCGTGGCGACCCGAGACTAAATTGTTGAGCCGGGTTCTCGTCATCTGCTAAGACCCAAAACAGCAAGAGTGACCGCCGTGGACCTGCACACCATCCTGGGCAAACTGTTCGCCAATGCCGGCGCCGTTGGTATCGAAGGCGTTTTCCAATTCGTGTTCGGGCCTCAACAGGCGTACTGGTCAGAGGTCAAGGCCAGCAGTCGTACCGAGGCCGGCCGGCACACCAGCCCCGACGTGACCATCGAGGTGGCGGAACAGGACTTTCTCGGGATCATGGCCGGCATGGCGAACGTCGAGGAGTTGTTCGCCAGCGGTCGCTTGAAGATTGGCGGCAATATGGGGCTGGCGACCCTGCTGCCGCAGATCATCGAGCATGCCCGTCGCGGCGCGGGCGTGGCGGAAAAGGTCGACATGAACAAGCGCTACCCCACTCCGCCGCGCTTCAGCGAAAGACTCACCGCCAGCCTGCCCACCCAGCGCAGCGTGGAACGCCGCCCGCGCAGCGAGTTGTCGGTGCAGGAGTTCCAATCGCGCTACCTGCCCCATGGCATTCCGCTGATCATCAGCGATGCGCTGCAGGACTGGCCGCTGTTCAAGCTCAGCCGCGAAGAGTCCCTGGTACATTTTGCCCAACTGCAAGGCATCACCCGCCACGGCGACTACGTGAAAAAGACCTTCTCCACTGAACGGGACTTTCGCTCCACGTCCATGGCCGATTTCATCGCCTCCCTCGACAACCCGGCCCCCAAGGACGCCGACGGCGAACCGCCAGCCTACATGGGCAATAACATCTTGCCGGCGCAACTGATGGAACAGATCAAGTACCCGCCCTACTTCGACCCATCGCTGTTCATCCCGCCGCGTATCTGGATCGGCCCCAAGGGCACCCTCACGCCGTTGCACCGCGACGACACCGATAACCTGTTCGCCCAGGTCTGGGGCCGCAAAAGCTTCATCCTTGCCGCGCCCCATCATCGCGAGGCCTTGGGCACCTGGTCCACGGCGCCCCAAGGTGGCCTGGACGGCTGCGACTTCAACCCGGACGCGCCGGATTATCAGCGCTTTCCCGATGCCCGGAACGTGACGTTCATGCGCATCACGCTGGAGGCCGGGGACCTGCTGTTCCTGCCCGAAGGCTGGTTCCACCAGGTGGAGTCGGTGTCCACCTCGCTGTCGGTGAATTTCTGGGTGAATTCGGGGCGGGGTTGGTAACAGGAGGCGAGACACAGTGCTTTTGTGTTCTGCAAATGAACTCCAAACGTCTCGCACCAGTCAGCAGGTAAGGCCCTCCGTTCAAGGTGCTAAACCATGCAGATATCCCTCGCCCAGCAAGTCGCCCTCGTCACCGGCGCCAGTTCCGGCATCGGCGCCGGCTCGGCCAGGGCATTGGCGGCGGCCGGTGCCGCCGTGGTGCTCAATTACCATTCCGGCGCCGGTCCGGCCGAAGACCTGGCCCGGGAAATCAACGACAACGGCGGCCGGGCCATTGCCATTGGCGCCGATGTGTCGAAGGAGCAGGACGTCGAGCGACTGTTCGCCGAGACGCTGGACGCCTTTGGCACGCTGGACATCCTGGTCGCCAATTCCGGCCTGCAAAAAGATGCCGCCGCCGTCGACATGACCCTGGACGACTGGAACACGGTGATCGGCGTCAACCTCACCGGCCAGTTCCTCTGCGCCCGCGCCGCCCTGCGGATTTTCAACCGCCAGGGCATCCGCCAAGGTGTATCCCGGGCCGCCGGCAAAATTATCCATATGAGCTCAGTGCACCAACGCATCCCCTGGGCCGGCCACGTCAATTACGCGGCGTCCAAGGGCGGTATCGACCAACTGATGCAGACCCTGGCCCAGGAAACCAGCCACCAGCGCATCCGCATCAACAGCATCGCGCCCGGTGCCATCCGCACGGCCATTAATCGAGAGGCCACCGAAGGCGAACAGGGGCGAAAGCTGCTGGAGCTGATTCCTTACGGTCGCGTGGGGGATGTGGAAGATGTCGCCAACGCGGTGGTCTGGCTGGCGTCGGATTTGTCCGATTATGTGGTGGGCACGACGCTGTTCATCGATGGCGGGATGAGCCTCTATCCGGGGTTTCGCGGCAATGGCTGAGCATGACGAACCCCAGAGCCCCATCGAGAACCACGGCATCATCGGCGACATGCGCTCCGCCGCGCTGGTCAACGACCGGGGCAGCGTCGACTTTTTCTGCTGGCCGGAATTCGACAGCCCGTCGATCTTTTGCGCACTGCTGGACACACCAGAAGCGGGCCTCTTCCAGCTCGCTCCCGACCTGCCGGACGCCCGTCGCCAGCAGATTTATCTGCCCGACACCAACGTGCTGCAAACCCGTTGGCTGAGCGACGGCGTGGTGGTGGAAATTACCGACCTGCTGCCCATCGGCGACAGCGAAGATGATCGGCCGGTGTTAATGCGCAAAGTGCAAATGGCGGTCGGTCAGGCGACGTTTCGCATGCGTTGCGCGGTACGCCACGACTACGCCCGGGCCGCGACCACCGCACGCCTGGAGGACGCCGACATCTGCTTCGAAGCACCAGGACAACCCAGCCTGCGTTTATGTTCGGACCAGACCCTGACCCTGGACGGCAACGCAGCGGTGGCCGGCTTCACCCTGCAGGAAGGCCAAAGCGCTGAGTTCTTGCTGGGCGGCATCGATGATCCCAGGCTCACGGATGACGCCAGCGCCCTGTGCCTGGAACGGACCCTGGCGTTCTGGCGCGGCTGGATCGGCCAATCCAACTACCGCGGGCGTTGGCGGGAAATGGTCAACCGCTCCGCCCTGGCGTTGAAGCTGCTGACCTCACGCAAGCACGGCGCCATTCTCGCCGCTGCCACCTTCGGCCTGCCGGAAAGCCGTGGTGGCGAACGCAATTGGGATTACCGCTACACCTGGATCCGCGACGCCTCGTTCACCGTCTATGCCTTCATGCGCCTGGGCTTCGTCGAAGAAGCCAACGCCTACATGCGTTGGTTGCGGGGTCGGGTCAGCGATTGTCGCGAACAACCCACCCGCCTCAATATCCTCTACGGCCTGGATGGCCGGTTGGAACTGCCGGAAACCGAGTTGCCGAATCTGAGCGGTTTCGGCGATGCGCAGCCGGTGCGCATCGGCAACCTGGCGTACGAACAGGTGCAACTGGACATCTTCGGCGAGCTGATGGACGCCGTGTACCTGGTCAATAAGTACGGCGAGGCGATTTCCCATGAAGGCTGGAAGCACACCGTCGACGTGATCGACCAGGTCTGCGCCATCTGGCAGGAAAAAGACGTGGGCATCTGGGAAATGCGCGGGGCCAAGCAACATTTCCTGCATTCGCGGCTCATGTGCTGGGTGGCCGTCGACCGCGCCATCCGCCTCGCCGTCAAACGCTCCCTGCCCGCGCCGTTCACCCGCTGGGACGAGACTCGCCAAGCGATTTACAACGACATCTGGACGCATTTCTGGAACGACGAACGCCAGCATTTCGTCCAATGCCTGGGCAGCACCGCCCTCGACGGCTCGATGCTGCTGATGCCGCTGGTGCGCTTCGTCAGCGCCCGCGATCCGCGTTGGCTGTCCACCCTGGACGCCATTGAAAAACACCTGGTGCGCGACGGCATGGTGTATCGCTACCGCAACGACGACCACCCGATCGACGGCCTCAGCGGCAGCGAGGGCTCGTTTGTCGCGTGCTCATTCTGGTACGTCGAATGCCTGGCCCGTGCCGGCCGCGTGGAAAAAGCCCAACTGGAGTTCGAACAACTGCTGCGCTACGCCAACCCGCTGGGGCTGTACGCCGAAGAATTCGACAGCCACGGCTACCACCTGGGCAACACGCCCCAGGCCTTGAGCCACCTGGCCCTGATCAGCGCCGCCAGCTTCCTGGATCGCAAGCTGAGCGGGGAGAAAAATCATTGGCAGCCGTGAGCAACAATCGCCGGACCGGATTCCACTCCATTGTGGCGAGGGGATTTATCCCCGCTGGACTGCGCAGCAGTCCTAAAAGCAGGCAACCGAGAATGTCAGGCCGAACGAATAGGGATCTCTACAGGGGGCCGCGCTGCGGCCCAGCGGGGATAAATTCCCTCGCCACAGAAAATCATCACCGACTCCAGCCATTGATCGCGCCATCGCCTCGCAGGTTGCCAGCCCGCCCAACCCCTCCTAAGATCGATGCGCTACGGGTGCAGCGGAGCTGCCCGATAAAACCCGATTCAAGGATTAGGCATGACCCACGTGAAACGCACCATCGACACCCCGCCCCGCACGGGCCTGACCCGGGAAGCGCTCTGGGAAGGCCAGGACAAGGGCCTGATCAAGTGCTGGGAAATCGGCCGCGAGCGGGCGCTGAAATTCCCGGAACTGGCGCAACGCTGCCTGGCTGGAGAGTTGCCCGTGTTAGGCTGGAAAGGCGGCGTCAGCCGCAGCCTGAAGAAAAACGAAAAATTCGGTTGCCTCAAATACCTTGCCCAATGGCAGGGGTTGCGCGGTGAAGACCTGGACGTCGACCTGTCCCAGGAACGCACGTTGACCTGCACCCTGACGAAGATGATCGTGACCTTCACGCCGGACCGGGCCAAGTACGTGAATCAGGAACCCGCCTGAGGGCAACCGGGTGCTGCCGGAGGCCGATATGAACCTCGATTTCAAGGTCGATTTCGCGGTGACGCCGCTGTTGCGCATCGCCTATGAGGAGCACGGCCCCGCCACGGGCGAGCCGGTCATTCTGCTGCACGGCTTCCCTTACGACCCCAGGGCCTTCGATGAAGTCGCCCCGGCCCTTGCCGAACGCGGCTACCGGGTCATCGTGCCCTACCTGCGCGGCTACGGCCCGACCCGTTTCAATAACCCGGCCATCATCCGCTCCGGTCAACAAGCCGCGCTGGCCCAGGACCTGCTGGATCTGATGCACGTCCTGCATATCCCCCGAGCGGCGCTGTGCGGCTATGACTGGGGCGGTCGGGCAGCCTGCATCGTGGCGGCGTTGTGGCCGGAACGCGTGCGCTGCCTGGTCACCGGGGATGGCTACAACCTGCAGAACATTCCCCAATCGACGCAGCCGCTGGACCCGGCCACCGAACACCGCCTGTGGTACCAGTACTATTTCCACACCGCCCGTGGCGTGGAAGGCCTGACGCAGAATCGACGTGAGTTGTGTGAGCTGCTCTGGCGCCTGTGGTCACCGACCTGGAAACGCGGTGCCGAACTGTACCCGCTGAGCGCTCCGTCCTTTGACAACCCGGACTTCGTCGACGTGGTGATCCACTCCTATCGGCATCGCTTCATGTACGCACCGGGGGACCCGACCCTGGAATGGCTGGAGGAACAACTGGCGGCGCAACCGGCCATCGGTGTGCCGAGTATTTCCCTGTGTGGCGCCGACGACGGTGTCGGGCCTCCATCCGAACATGACGAAGACGCCGGTCATTTCACTGGCTTCTATGAGCGCCGGGTGCTGGCCGGCGTTGGGCACAACATTCCCCAGGAAGCGCCTGAGGCGACGCTCAGGGCCCTGCTGGATCTGCTTGAGGGCTGACCGCGAACCGCTCGCGATAGGCCTGGGGCGTCACGCCCATGGCCCGCAGAAAACTACGGCGCAGGGTTTCCTCGCTGCCGAAGCCACAATGCACTGCCACCCGTTTGATCGGCACAACGGTGTCGGCCAGCAACCGGCGGGCGGTTTCCACACGGATCAACTCCACCGCCCGTGCCGGGGTCTGGCCGGTTTCAGCGCGGTAGTGCCGCACAAAGCTGCGCTCGCTCATGCCCGCCTGGGCGGCCAGGTGGGGCAGGCCCAGGTCTCGGGTAAGGTTCTCGGCGATCCAGGCATGCAGTTCGTCAAACCGACTCCCCTGGTTTTGTAGCGATAGCGTCACGCTGAATTGCGACTGACCGCCAGGACGCTTGAGAAACACCACCAACTGCCGGGCAACTTCCAGGGCCGCGGCGCGACCCAGGTCGTCTTCCACCAGTGCCAAGGCCAGGTCGATACCGGCTGTGACCCCGGCCGAAGTCCAGACCGGACCGTCGTTGATGAAGATCGGATTGGGTTCGACCCGCAGTTGCGGATGCTGTGCGGCCAGTTGTTCACAACGGGTCCAGTGGGTGGCCACTCGCCTTCCGTCCAACCAGCCACTGGCGGCCAGCAGGAACGCCCCGGTGCACACCGAAGCTACCCGCCGCGAACGCGAACCTTGCTCCTTGACCCAGGCCACCAGCGCCGGATCCTTCGCCGCCTCGTACACCCCCCAGCCACCGGCGATCAACAAGGTATCGCTGCCTTCGCTCGGCAGCGACTGGGCCAGCAACGCCAAGCCCGCCGACGACACCACTGCCCCGCCACCGGCCGCGATCACCGTCGGCGCGTACGGCAACGGCAGCCCTTTCTGGCGCGCCAGGTCATTGGCCGATGCGAACACCTGCAAAGGCCCGGTGACATCGAGCACTTGCACGTTGGCGAAGGCCAGTACATGAACGGTTTTCGGCGGGTTGGGCATATTGGCGTAATTCGTGGGCTTATTGGCGAATACGCCAGAGCCTACGGCCCTAAAGTTGAGTCGTCCAGCCCTCGGGCATCATCACAAGGAGAACGCACCATGACATTACAGATCGGCTTGCTGTTGTTTCCGCAGGTCCAACAGCTGGACCTGACCGGCCCTTACGACGTGCTGGCCTCGTTGCCGGACGTGAAGGTGCATCTGATCTGGAAAGACCTGGCTCCGATCACCGCCAGCACCGGTCTGGTTCTGCTTCCCACCATGACCTTCGACGCTTGTCCGAAGCTCGATGTGATCTGCGTCCCCGGCGGCACGGGCGTCGGAGCGCTGATGGAAGATGCGCAGACCCTGGAGTTCATCCAGCGCCAGGCGGCTCACGCCCAATACGTCACCTCGGTGTGCACCGGCTCTCTGGTACTCGGCGCCGCGGGACTGCTGCGGGATAAACGCGCCACCACCCACTGGGCCTATCACAGCCTGCTGCACACCCTCGGGGCGACACCCGTCCAGGACCGTGTCGTACGCGACGGCAACCTGATTACCGGTGGCGGCATCACGGCGGGGATCGATTTTGCCTTGACCCTGGCGGCCGAGCTGTTCGACCGAGACATTGCCGAGTTGGTCCAACTGCAGCTCGAATATGCCCCTGCCCCGCCGTTTGAGTCGGGGAGCCCGGATACCGCGCCGCCCCATGTACTGGAAGAAGCCCGCCGGCGTACGGCGGAATCGTTCCGGGTGCGCTCGCAGATTACCCAACGGGCTGCGGAGCGGTTGGCGTTGGCGTAACCGTCGCTCCCTATCGGATCGGCCTCTGTACCTACGGAAATTTTTCCATATGTCACAGAGGCCGTTCTGATGTTGACTCAGTCCGTTTTAGAACGGGCTGGCGGTGGGCCGTACGATCAGTTCGCTGACATCGACATCCGCCGGTTGCTCGATGGCGTAAGCAATCGCCCGGGCAATCGCCTCCGCGGGAATCGAAATCCGGCGGAACTCGCGCATCTCGGCCCGACCACCTTCATCGGAAATACTCTCGGCCAATTCCGACTCGGTCACGCCAGGGGAGATCACCGTCACCCGTACATCACCGCCGACCTCCTGACGCAAGCCCTCGGAGATGGCTCGTACGGCAAATTTAGTGGCGCAGTAGACGGCGGCGGTCGGGCTGACGGCATAGGCGCCGATGGAGGCGATGTTGATGAACTGACCGCTGCGCTGGCGTTGCATCAACGGCAGGCCGGCCGCGATGCCGTGGAGCACGCCACGGATGTTGACGTCGATCATGCGGTCCCACTCCTCGACTTTCAGCGCCTCGAGCTTGGAAAGCGGCATGACGCCGGCGTTGTTGATGATCACGTCGATCCGGCCGAAACGCTCGACGGCGAAGTCGACCAGGCTCTGGACATCGTCACGACGGGTCACGTCCACGGCTTTGCAGATAGCCTGCTGTCCACGGGCTTCGAGTTCCTGGACCAGCGCTTGCAAACGATCGATACGCCGTGCGGCGAGCACCACACGGGCGCCACGGGCTGCCAGCAGGCGTGCCGCGGCTTCACCAATCCCGCTGCTGGCACCGGTAATGACCACTACTTTGTTTTGGATATCGGACATGATGGTTTCCTCGTCTGGATGTGTTGGCCCCCGGTGGGAGCGTTTCGACAGGTCCAGATTAGGGAAGCGAGCGAGGCCAGGGTTAGCCGGATCCTCCTGCCCGCTTGCACGATCCTGTAGCGATAAAACCGACGCTGGTCGCCAGCCGCACAATCGGCTTTACTAGCGCGATCCATTCATTTGGCCAGGGAGATTTGATCGGCATGTCGGTATCCACATCCATACAAATTGCGCCAGACGACGGCCTCAACCAGCGCCGGGCTGAACTGGCGGACCTGATGAAACGTTTTGCGCCGGAAAATGGGGTGTTCCCCACCGCCATCGGCGCGTTGAACCTCATTCGCAGCGACGAGCCCACCGAAGCCCTGCATCTGGTGCATAAGCCGGGCCTGTGCGTGATCATAGAGGGGCGCAAGGAAGTACGACTGGCAGATGAATGCTACGTCTATGATCCGCTCAACTACCTGGTGGTCTCGGTGACGCTGCCATTGGCCGGCCAAGTGGTCGAAGCCAGCCCCGAGCGACCTTATATGTGCATTCGCCTGGACATTGACCCGGCACAGGTCTGCCGACTGATCGCCGATGCCAGCCCCATCGGTGTGCCGGCGCAACGGAGTGGACGTGGATTGTTCCTGGACCGCATCGACGTGCCACTGCTCGACGCCATGTTGCGCCTGCTGCGATTGCTGGAAACTCCGGACGATATCGCCACCCTCGCGCCACTGGCCCAGCAGGAGATTTTCTATCGGCTGCTGCGTGGCGCCCAAGGGCAACGCTTGCATGAAATTGCCATTCCGGACACCCAGGCCCATCGCATCAACCGCGCCATCGAGTGGCTCAACAACCATTACGCCGAGCCGTTGAGCATCGATAGCCTCGCACAGATGATCAATCTCAGCCCTTCGGCGTTGCATCACCGCTTCAAGGCCGTGACTGCCATGAGCCCATTGCAATACCAGAAACAGCTACGCCTGCAGGAAGCCCGACGGCTGCTGCTTTCGGAGAACAGCGACGTTTCGTCAATCGGCTACAAGATGGGATATGAAAGCCCTTCGCAGTTCAGTCGCGAATACAGCCGCCTATTTGGCGCCTCTCCGAGCAAGGACATCGCCCGCCTGCGTGCCCAGGCGCTACACGCCAACAGCGCCTGATTCTGCACACAAACAGGATCAGGCAACACCAGGGCAGTATCCGTCTAACGACCGCCCCCATCGTCTCTCTAATCTGAACCCATGCAGCAAGACAGCCGTCACGCTGCAACGGGTTCAGCAGATCACGACATCTGAACGACCCGGCACTCAACCTTTGACATGACCGGAGTCTTACCATGAAAACGCTCAAAACCTTGATCGCCGCTACCACCTTCGCCCTCAGTGCCAGTGCATTCGCCCTGCCAAGCCAGCAAGAGGACCGTTTCTTTACCCATGCTCCGGACTATCAGCAGACGATGGCTGCTGATGGCTCGGAGCGGACGCCGGGCGGTCAGGCATTGGCGGCCGATGGGGCTGAACGTACCATCTCCCGGCGTTTGGCATGATCGGAGCCAATTTTCCTCAGGCGAAAAAAAACCCGCCGAAGCGGGTTTTTTGAGGACCAATTTGACTCCCTGTCTGGCATTCCATGCCTGGTCCCATCATCCATGACCCCAAGCACTCCCTGTACTCAGTGGATGGACACAGATTAGGCCCATTGCCGGTGTGGCAAAAGACGAGAAAGTAGCGTCGATCTGTAAGCGTTTCGCTATACAGCCTCACCTGGGCTTTTAATAGGGCGAAAAAAAACCCGCCTAAGCGGGTTTTTTCCAAGACCATTACGACTCCCTGTCGATAGCCATCCTGGCAAGGTCGATCGTCCCTGATCCTGAGCACTCCCTGTGCTTCAGTGGATGGGGGCAGATTACGCGTCGGATCCAAAGTAAAACAGACGACATAGCTACCATCTTGTGTAAGACATTTGCCATAGATCCCCTTCTGTAAACCCCTAGGTAACTCAGGTATTGGCCAGGAACTCTTCGATATTGGCCATTTGTTCGTCCCAGCCACGGCTGTCCATGCGAAAGGCCTTGAGTCGACGAGCTTCGGGGATACCGCTGAACCCCGACTCCACCACTTTCAGTAAGGTCCCGCCGTCCATATCCTCCAGCTCGAATTGAACGCGCGTTTCGGGTTCCTGGGAGTAATCCACCTCAGGCTCGATGGCGTAGGGGTGCCAGCGGAAGGAGAAGACACGCTCGGGCTCGACCCGCTCCACTGCTACATCCCAGGTGAGGTGCTCATAACCGGGATAAGTGATCCTTCCCTGGGTACGCTCACCTGCCACAAATCGCTTGCCTTCCAGAGCTACGCCAAACCATTGCCCGAAAGTTTCGGCATTGGCCAGGGCCCGCCAAACCTGAGAGCGCGGCGCCTTGAGCAGGATCTTTCTTTCAATGCGATCAGATAAATGCATGGGTCACCTCCTGTGTTCAACAGTAGGTCTGTAAGACCACAAGGCCAACCGGAAAGTTGTATCTGCCGGGATGTTTGGCAGTGCGGTGACGTTAAAGCGGCCTGACCCGATGTACACTCCTTTGCATTTTTAACCCTTCAAGGAGAGATCGACATGCCTCCACGCTTGCTGCTGGCCCTGGCACCGCTGCTTTTTGTCAGCATCACCCAAGCCGACGATTGCGCCAACGCCACCACCCAGGGTGAGATGAACCAATGCGCGGCCCAGGAAAAGAAAGCCGCCGACGACGAGCTGAACAGCCTGTACAAGCAAATCACAGCACGTTTGAAAGACAACCCCGAGGCCAAGCAACTGTTGGTCAAGGCACAACGAGCGTGGGTCGGCTTTCGCGATGCCGAATGCAATTTTTCCGCGTCGGGAGTCGAGGGTGGTAGCGTCTATCCTGTAGTGGTCAACTAATCCCGGACACGACGTTAAGTTTTTTCTCGGCCTGAGCTGGGGCCAGTCCATTGTTGAATTGGTGCGGTCTAATCCAGTTGTACCGATGCATCA